>RZYE01000173.1 GCA_009930425.1 Actinomycetota bacterium
TCCCGCCTCTACGTCGAAGGGGGTCGTAGCCATGGGGCGCGGCCGTCAGAAGGCTAAGCAGACGAAAGTCGCACGCAGGCTGAAGTACTTCAGCCCGGATACGGACTACCAGGCCTTGGAGCGGGAGCTGACCAGCAGCAAGTCCGCCGCCGACGACGAGGACGAGTTCGAGGACTACGAGATCCCGCCGGCAACGGACGAGGATGACGACGACTGGAGCTACGGCCGCCGCTAGCCTGCGTAGTTCCCCTCCAGGGCAACCGCACCCGCGGTGATGCCCTTGGTGCCGCTGACCACGGTGGCACCGTTCGAGGGCGCTGCTCCTGCGCGCACCTCGCCGATGGTCCACGCGTCCACGTCCGCGTCCCGTGCGGTCGCGATGACGCGGGCCTCCTCCTCCGCGGGGACCAGCGCCAGCATCCCCACGCCGAGGTTGAACGTGCCCTCCAGGTCATCCCAGGAGACGTCCCCGAGTTCACGCAGCACCCGGAACACCGGCGGCGGCGTGATCTCGCGGCGGTCGACGACGGCGAGCGCCCCCGCCGGCACCACGCGCGCCAGGTTGGCGGCGAGCCCGCCGCCCGTCACGTGCGCGAAGGCGTGGACGCCCGGCAGCATCGCCAGGCAGAGGCGCGTGTAGAGCCTCGTGGGCTCCAGCAACTCCTCCCCCAGGGTGCGGGAGAACTCGGGCACGTCCCGGTCCAGTGCCCAGCCGGACACCTCGACGATCCGTCGCACGAGGGAGTACCCGTTCGAGTGCAGGCCGGAGGACGCCAACGCCACCACGCGGTCGCCGTCGGCCACCCGGTGGGGCCCGAGGACGTCCTCGGCGTCCACGACACCGGTGGCGGCGCCCGCGACGTCGTAGTCATCGGGCTCCATGACGCCCGGGTGCTCGGCCGTCTCCCCGCCCACCAAGGCGGTCCCGGTGGCGGCGCAGGCCTCGGCGATGCCGCGCACGATGTCCGCGATCCGCTCGGGGACCACCTTGCCGCAGGCGATGTAGTCGGTCATGAAGAGGGGGGTGGCGCCGGAGACCACGAGGTCGTCCACCACCATGGCCACGAGGTCCTGGCCGATGGTGTGGTGCACGCCCATGGCCTGCGCGATGCGGATCTTGGTGCCGACGCCGTCGGTGGACGTGGCCAGGATCGGGCGCTTCATGGCGAGGAGCGCGGAGGCGTCGTACATGCCGGCGAAGCCGCCGGCGCCCGCGAGGACGGCCGGGGTGTGCGTGGCCGCGACGGCGGCCCGCATGAGTTCGACCGCGTGGTCCCCGGCGGCGGTGTCCACCCCGGCGGCGGCGTAGTTGAGGCTCATCGGGTCTCCAGGTCGGCCAGGGGCAGGTTGGGTTGCAGGAAGGTGGCGGCGGCGTGCGGGGTGGGGGCGGGGTAGTCGCCGGTGAAGCAGGCGGCGCAGAGCCGGTCCGCGGGGATGGTGGTGGCGGCGATCATGCCCTCCAGCGAGATGTAGCCGAGCGAGTCCGCCTCGATGTTCGCGTGGATCTCCTCGATGGAGAGGCCGTTGGCGATGAGCTGGGCGCGGGTGGCGAAGTCGATGCCGAAGAAGCACGGCCACTTCACGGGTGGGGAGGAGATGCGGACGTGCACCTCAGCGGCGCCGGCCTCGCGGAGCATCCGCACCAGCGCCCGCTGGGTGTTGCCGCGCACGATGGAATCGTCCACCACCACGAGGCGCTTGCCCTCGATGACCTCGCGGAGCGGGTTGAGCTTGAGCCGGATGCCGAGCTGGCGGATGGTCTGGGTGGGCTGGATGAAGGTGCGGCCCACGTAGGCGTTCTTCACGAGTCCGTTGGCGAACGGGATCCCGGAGCCCTGCGCGTACCCGATGGCCGCGGGGGTGCCGGAATCCGGGGTGGGGATCACGAGGTCCGCGTCCACCGGGTGCTCCCGCGCGAGCGTGCGGCCCATCTCGAGCCGGGACGAGTTGACGGACCTGCCGGCGATCCGGGTGTCCGGGCGCGCGAGGTACACGTACTCGAAGATGCAGCCCGCCGGGGAGGGAGTCGCGAAGTGGTGGGAGTTGAGGCCGTCCTCGTTCACCGTGAGGAGTTCCCCGGGCTCGATCTCCCGCACGAACGTGGCGCCGACGATGTCCAGGGCCGCGGTCTCCGAGGCCACCGCCCACCCCGCCGGGAGCCGCCCCAGCACGAGGGGGCGAAGGCCGTAGCGGTCACGGGCCGCGTAGAGGGTGGTCTCGTCGATGTAGACGAGGGAGAACGCCCCCTCCAGCAGCGGGAGCACCTGGAGTGAGTTGCGGAGGAGGGAGGGGTCCGGATCGTCCGGGTCGCCCCGCAGCAGGGTGGTGATGACGGCGGTGTCCGTGGAGGATCCGCGCCCCAGCTCGCCGCGCAGGTCCGCCCCGTACCTCTCCTGCGCGAGCAGCACGAGCTCCGCGGTGTTGGTGAGGTTGCCGTTGTGCCCGAGCGCCACGGTACCCGCGGCGGTCGGTCCCAGGGTGGGCTGGGCGTTCTCCCACGTGGAGGTCCCGGTGGTGGAGTACCGGGTGTGTCCCAGGGCGATCCGGCCGCGGAGGGAGGACAGGGCGGCGTCGTCGAACACCTGGGAGACCAGACCCATGTCCTTGTAGACGAGGATCTGCGAGCCGTCCGACGTGGCGATGCCCGCCGACTCCTGGCCGCGGTGCTGCAGGGCGTAGAGCCCGAAGTAGGTCAGCCGGGAGACGTCCTCACCGGGTGCCCACACGCCGAACACCCCGCAGGAGTCCTGGGGGCCCTTCTCGCCGGGGAGCAGCTCATGGGTCAGCCGACCGTCGCCTCGCGCCACGGAGCCCACCCTACCGCCCGCGCCGCACCCTCTCCGACCGGGTTGCCGCTACGCCAGCTCGAACCTGACCGTCCGGGACGCCGGGTTCGCCTCCAGCAGCCGGACCCGCACCTCCTCGCCGATCGGCAGGTCCTCGCCGTACACATACGCCTCGACGGCGGGATTCTCCAGCATCACGGTGCCGCGCTGGCCGCCGCCCTTGCGCGGGCGGTCGTCCACGTCCACCACGACGGCGGCGAACTCGTGGCCCTCGCGGCCCTGTAGGACCAACGCCTCCATCACGTCGACGGCGCCGCGCTCGTACGCGTTCGCCCGCCGGGTGGCCTCGGCCATCGCTTCCGGCAGGGCGGGCAGCGCCGTGCGGACGTGCTCGGGCACCTCCGATCCCTGGCTGTGCGCGAGGCAGATCTCGAGGCCGAACCGGTCCACGAGCCGCCGGAGCGGGGCAGTCACGTGGGCGTACTCCGAGGCGATCGCCCCGTGCGGCATCGGGGCATCCGGGGCACCGCCGTCGAACGCCTCGTAGCCAGCGCCCCGGAAGAGGGAGGTGGCCTGGTCGAGGAAGGCGGCGTGGGTGGGCTGGGACGAGTCGAGGGAGCGCACGAAGTCCGGGTACTCCATCGCCTGCGGCCAGCGCAGCTCGAGGGCGCGGGCGCACCGCCGCAGGCGCTTCACGTCGCGATCCTGGGCGTCCGGAAGGGTACGGAACACCCCGATCCCGGCCTCCCGCATGAGCCGGGCCGCCTCCATGCCGGTCAGGAGGGAGATCTGGGCGTTGTAGCCCTCCGCGGGCGCGGTGCCGCGGAAGTCGAGGCGGTAGCCGCCGGAGTCGTCGCGCTCCACGATCTGCTCGGGGATGTCGAGGGAGACGCCGCCACGCTCGCGCTCGACCTCCTGGCGCAGCCGCCCCACCCGCTCGAACAGGGCCGCGAAGCCCGCCGGAACGGGCGCCGGCAGGTCGGCGCCGGCGTCGAGGGCGCCCTGGACCTCGCTGTACGTGAGGCGCGCGACGGACCGCACACGTGCCAACTCGACGCTGGCGCGGACGGGGGCGCCGGCGTCGTCGAGGTCGATGGTCCAGAGGTAGGCGGCACGGACGGCGCCGGGCAGGAGCGACGCGGCGTCCGCCGAGAGGACGCGTGGGTGGAGCGGGAAGGAGTGGCCGGGGCCGTAGACGGTCACGCCGCGGGCGTGGATCTCGGCGTCCAGCGCGCTGCCGGGCTGGACGATGCGGCCGACGGCGGCGATCGCGTACCGCACGCGGACGCCTGTGCCGTGGGCCTCGAGGTGGACGGCCTGGTCGAGGTCCATGGAGCCCGGCGGGTCGATGGTGACGAACGGGATCCCGGTGAGGTCCTGCCCCGGCTGAGGCCGGCCGGCGGCGGCCTCCGCGTCCGCCTCGGCCTGCGCGGAGAACCCCTCGGGGATCTCGAGTTCCTCACGGAGCGCGCGCAACGGCTCGAGCAGGTCGTTCGGGGCGACGGCGACGCCCAGGTGGCGCTGCGTCATCGGGTGGACCCCTGGTCCGGGACGTCGGCGGCCGCCGCGCGTTCCGCGCGGGCAGCGGCCGTGGCGGCCTCGATCGCGGCGATGGACCGCCGGTCCACGAG
>RZYE01000174.1 GCA_009930425.1 Actinomycetota bacterium
GACCGTGCTGCACCTGTACCGCGGCCCGGACGCCGAGGAGGAGGCGCGATGAGCCGGCTGCCGGTGTTCGCACAGGACCTCCGCGAGGGGCGCCGCTCATTGATCGGCTGGGCCCTCGGCCTGATCGTCGTGATGATGATCTACCTTCCGTTCTTCGAGCTGATGGGCGGCAGCGACGAGATCCGGGACATGCTCGACATGCTGCCGCCCGCGCTGGTCGAGACGGTCGGCTACGACCAGATGTTCACCGGGCCGGGCTATGCCCAGGCCACGATCCTCGGGCTGCTCGGGTTCATCCTCGGCACCATCGCCGCGGTGGGATGGGGCGCCCGGGCCATCGCCGGGGACGAGGAGACCGGCACCCTCGAGCTCACGCTCGCGCACCGCGTCTCGCGGGAGCGGCTCGTGCTGGAGCGCGCCCTGGGCATCCTCGTGCGGCTGCTGGTCCTCGGGGTGGTGGTGGCCGTGGTGCTGGTGGCAACCTCCGGGCCCTTCGGGCTGGACCTGGTTGCCGGGAACGTGCTCGCCGCGGTGACGGCCTTCGTGATCCTGCTGCTGACCACTGCGATGGCGGCGCTGGCCGCCGGGGCCGTGGTGGGCCGGAGGGTGGTGGCGCTCGCGGCCGGCACGGGACTGGCGGTGTTCGGGTACGTGGGCGACGCCGTCGGGGGACAGGCTGCGGGCTGGGGCTGGCTGCAGGACATCTCGCCGTTCGCGTGGGCCTATGGAGGGGACCCGATCACGGACGGCTGGGACCTCGGGGGGCTCGCGCTGCTCCTCGCGCTGAGTGCCGTGCTGCTCGGGGCGGCGGTGCTCGCGTTCCGGCGGCGGGACGTGGGGACGTGACCATTCCCTTCGACGAGTGGGCGGAGTACAACGCCTCCCGTGCGGTCCGCGATCTCCGTCCCCTCTCCGCCCGCCTGCTCGAGTTGGCAGGGCCGGGGGAGGGGCGCACCGCCGTCGACATCGGGTGCGGGGCCGGCGTGGAGGTGGCGGCGATGCTGGCGGCCGGGTGGCGGGTGCACGCCGTCGACGGCGACGCGACCGTGGCCGCCCACCTCGCCCCGCTCGCGGAGCGGCATCCGGGGGTCCTGGAATTCCGGCACGTGGAGTTCGGGGCCGTGGAGGAGCTACCGCCGGCCGGGCTGGTGCACTCGTCCTACGCGCTGCCGTACGCGGAGCCGGACGTGTTCGCCCGGCTGTGGGCGGTGATCCGGGCCGCGCTCGAGCCCGGCGGGTGGTTCGGGGCCCACCTGTTCGGCGTCAACGACGCCGGACGCGCCGAGGGCGAGGTGGCCACCTACCTGACGCGCGCGGAGGCGCTCGGGCTGCTGGACGGGTGGGAGGTCGTGCAGTTCGAGGAGGAGGACGCGGTGGGGCCGTCGTTCGTCGGGCCCCGGCACTGGCACGTCTTCCACGTCATCGCCCGCCGCCCGGGTTGACGGCGCCGGGCTCTCCCTCAGCGGGTCTCGGGCTCGCCCTCAGGGGTCTCGACGGCGCCTGGCTCGCCCTCCACGGGCTCCGCCAGGTCCTCGAGCTCATCGGCCTCGCCGGCCTCATCCGCCGCGCCGGTACGGGCCGCGCGCCGCTGGGCGCGCCGGTCCGCGAGGATCTCGGCCTCGCCGCGGACGCGTTCGGCGAGCAGGTCCCGCTCGGTGCGGACCTTGTCCACCAGCTCGGCGCTGTCGAGCCGGACCTTGTCCGCGAAGACCTCCGCGTCGGCGCGGACCTTGTCGGCCAGCTCACCGCTGCGGACCCTCCCGGCGAAGTCCGCACCGTCCGCCCGGAGCTTCTCCACCGCGTCCCGCACCTCGCGCCGGAGCACCTTGCCCATGGGGTTGCGCGGCAGCTCGGGCAGGACGAACACCTTCCGCGGCACCTTGTAGGCGGTGAGCCGCTCCTTCATCCGGGCGCGGATCTCCTCGAGGTCCACCGAGTGCCCCTCGGCCAGCACCACCGCGGCCACGACCTCCTCCGCGCCGAGCTCGTTCACCAGCCCGACGACGGCCGCGTCCCGGATCCCGGCCTGGCCACGCAGCGCCTCCTCCACCTCCGACGGGTAGACGTTGAAGCCACCAGTGATCACCATCTCCTTGATGCGGTCCACGATCCGGAGGAAGCCGTTCTCGTCCGGCTCGGCGATGTCCCCGGTGCGGAACCACCCGTCGTGGAAGGCGTTCGCCGTGTCCTCGGGGCGGTTGCGGTAACCGGAGAACACCTGCGGGCCCCTGACCTGGATCTCGCCGCGCTCGCCGTCGGGCACCTCGCGGGAGGGGTCCTCGGGGTCGGCGAGGCGCATCTCCGTGTCCGGGAAGGGCACCCCCACGTGCCCTGCCTTCCGCGTCCGGTTGACCGGGTTGCCGGCGATCACGGGGGCGGTCTCGGACAGTCCGTAGCCCTCGATGAGCAGGCCACCGGTCGCGGCCTCCCACTTCTCGATGAGCTTGGCGGGCAGCGGCATCGCACCGCTGATGCCCACGCGGGATCCGCGCAGGGACACGCCCTGGGCCGCGGCGGCGTCGGCCACCTTCTCGAACACGGGCGGCACCGCGATCACGATGGTCGGCACCCTGCGCTTGTAGGCGTCCAGGATCAGGGAGGCCTCGGGCTTCGGCACCAGGTGGATCATGGCGCCGATCCGCAACGGCAGGTTCATGGACAGGGAGCACCCGAACACGTGGAACAGCGGCAGGCAGGCGAGGAACACCTCCTTGCCCAGTTCGATGTCGTACACCCACGCGGTGGACTGCACGGCGTTCGCCGTCAGGTTCCGGTGGGTGAGCGGGACGCCCTTGGCCACGCCGGTGGTGCCGGACGTGTAGAGGATGAGGGCGACGTCGTCGTTCGCCGGACGCACCGAGGGCGGTGGCACCGGCGCGTGCTTCAGCAGCGCGGACCAGGGAGTGGTCCCCGGGGCGGGCTGCGAGAGCGCCGCCCGTGACTCGCGCGCCTTCGAGATCGGGAGCTTCAGCAGCAGCCGCTTGGCCAGCGGCATCGCCTCGATCATGTTGACGCTGATGATGTGGTGCGGCCGCACCGAGGCGGGCAGGTTCTGCACGAGGTTGGCCGCGGCGTCCCAGACGATCGCGACGTCGGCGAGGTGGTCCGCGAACATCGGCGTCAGCTCGGAGACGGTGGCGAGCGGGTTGTGCTCCACCACCGTGCCACCCGCCAGCAGCACGGCGTAGAACGCGATCACGTGCTGCGGGCAGGTGGGCATGAGGAGCGCCACCTGCGTGCCGGGGCCCACGCCCCGCGCGGCGAGGTTCCCCGCAACGGTGTAGGCGGCCTCGCGCAGTTCGGAGTAGCTCATCTGGCGCCCGAAGAAGTCGAGGGCGGGCAGCTCGGCGAACTCGGCGGTGGCGCGATCGAACTCGTCCACCATCGTGCCGGCGGGGTACTCGAGGTGGTGGGGCACCTGGTCCGGGATGGCGGCGGTCCAGAGGTCGTGGAGGGACTGCATCGTGCACCTCTTCGGGGGGGCGGGAGGGTCAGGTGCCCACTAGGCTACGGCAGCGTAGGTTTGCCGGCAGCTCGATTGCCTCGATTGCCATCCGCCCGCCACCCACCGCTCGCCATCCGCAGCGTGCCCCCACCTCTCGCCAGGGCGCCCCTCGCTCGGGTTGCGCCCCGACTGCGCCCGGGTTGTGCCCCACCCGCACCCGCCGGGGATACTGCTGCACGTGGACGGCCTGACCCGCGCCCAGCGCTCCTTCTTCGCCCGCCCGGTCCTCGAGCTCGCCCCGCTCGTCCTGGGTGCGGTGTTGCTGCGCGAGAGCCCAGCGGTGGGGGTGCGCCTCACCGAGGTGGAGGCCTACGCCGGACTCGCCGACCCCGGCTCCCACTCCTTCCGCGGCCGCACCGCCCGCAACGCCACCATGTGGGGGCCGCCCGGCCACCTGTACTGCTACTTCACGTACGGCATGCACCACGCGCTGAACATCGTCTGCGACGATCCCGGGGTCCCCACCGGATGCCTCCTGCGCGCCGGGGAGGTGGTGGCGGGCGTGGAGGTGGCGCGCCGCCGTCGGGAGGCGAAGCCCCGGAAGTCCCACGTGCCCGATGCCGCCCTCGCCCGCGGCCCCGGCAACCTCGCCACCGCCTTCGCCGCCACCCGTGCCGACGACGGCGCGGACCTCCTCGGTGACGAGTGGTCACTCTGGGTGCCGGAAGTGCCCGTCCCCGCGGACCGGATTTCGACCGGACCTCGCGTGGGGGTGAGTGGCCCCGGCGGCGACGGCGATGCCCACCCCTGGCGCTTCTGGCTCACCGGGGAGCGCACGGTCTCCGCGTACCGTCCGGCCGCCGCGCGGCGCCGTCGCGACTGAGCCTGGGATCCCGTCCGGGGTTGGGAGTG
>RZYE01000175.1 GCA_009930425.1 Actinomycetota bacterium
TCGCCGCCCACGTCGCCAAGCAACCCGAAGGCAACCGGGACAACGCGCTCTTCTGGGCCGCGTGCCGCGCCGCCGAAGCCGACGCCCACGACTTCGACCCCCTCATCACCGCCGCCGTCACCGCCGGCCTGCCCGAACGCCAGGCCGCCCGGACCGTCCAGTCCGCCCGCGACACCATCGCCCGCACCACCTTCCACCCTGCCCACGACGCCCAGCCGGCCCTAGCCCGCTGAACCAGGAGAACCAATGACCGCCGCCCCCTCTGCCCCTCCCCAGCGGATGCTGCTCACCGTCGCCGAGGTCGCCACCGAACTCGGCTGCGGACGCGACACCGTCTACGCCCTCCTCACCAGCGGCGCACTCCCCTCCGTCCGCCTCGGAGGGCGCCTCCGCCGCATCCGCCGCACCGACCTCACCACCTACGTCGACTCGCTCGGTGCGAGCACCCCATCACGATGAGCGCCCACGTCGGCGGGGCTCACGTTCTTGCTGTTGCGTTTCGGGGTCCCGGGCGCAGCCGGGCGACGGCAGGCCGCGAGACGCAGTTAGCATTGGCTATTTCGGGAGTCCCACGCCTTCGATTCCCGACCGCAGATCCATCTGTCAACAAGCCCCGCCGCGAGTGTCCTGCTGTCACCGGGAATCTACGTAATGACATTATGGCATGGCTGTTCTGTCCTGGCACAGCCCTCGCTCCCGGCCCCTAACGTTCCTCCCACGACACATTCCAATCCGACAGAACAGCAGGATCGACTGTAGGACCGAAGTAGTACCATCTCACTCTCATAAACTCTGAATTAACGACATGTATTCCGATGGAGTTGAAGGGGAAGTCGGGAACAAGTGCGTTGCCTCCCGCACCGGACGTCCCGTTGCCGATCACGAAAACTGTTCTCGAAGGAAGTGCAACTTCCGTGGGAGTGTGGAAACATGATCGGCCGCCCCGAAAGTAGAACGGACGGTGTTGGTGTCCATGCAAAATTGCGTCAAACCCGCGCTCCTGAAGCTCGCCAAACAGCTCCGCAGCGTCGACGGTAAGGCTAATAGGGACCCCATCACGAGGAACTTCCTGTTCCTGCACGGGAAGAACATGATGATGAAGTACGGCAATCCTCCGCGCTTGAATCCCCGACTTCGCGAGACTCTGATTCATGAAATCGAACATCTCAGCGTAACGATGCCGCCCAACGTAGCCGTACTCCTTGGATTCACGTCCTCGTAGTCTAGCGCTGTTCAGAGAACCAAAGACGACGTGTTCGCCAGAACGCATTTCGAATAGCTGCAGCCGCTCAAGTTCCGGCCCATTCCAGTCGAGGTAGGCCTTGAGAAAGTTTCTGAAAGCCCTTTCGTGAGAATAGTCCATCGTCGGCATCGCATTTAGGGCTTCAAGTGTCTTGAAGTCGTGATTTCCGGGCACGACGACGAGGTGCTGTTTTCCGAGACCTAGCCGTTCGAGTAGATCCCGCAGAAAGTCTTCAGCTACAAAATAGTCGTCTGTCCAACCCTTAGAAACGAAATCACCGCTCACGACTACCACACCGATTGACTCGCTGGAGAGCTGAACTGCGTCCATTATTCGGTCCACAAGACGAGTCTGACGAACCGTATCGCCCGATGTATCTGGGACCTGCTGGTACGCGTGCAACGAGCCGAAATGAAGATCTGAGAGGTGGAGGATTGCATCGCCCGGAGCCGCCACAGTTCGCATGTCCCATGTTGGAAGCGGATACGCGATCCGATGTCCGTTCTCTCTGCGGAGTTCGTATAAGGTTGGATCTCCAGTGGGGAAGTCGCCAAACAGACGCCCGTATTCCTCCGATGAGATCGGCGCAATCTTTCGTACTCTCAGCCATGCGGGACAGCCCGGCTCTCTGTTCCGATATACACTTGGGCATCTGTCGTCTGGCGCTTGGGTCCGTTCTCCGCCCGTCTTAAATCGCACGTCATCGATCTCGGCGAGGTAGTACTCCTCGTCCTTGCGATTGATGAACGCAACAGATAGCTTGCCGTTTCGAGCGACGAGCCCTTTCAAGCTGGCAAGAGCGCTGTCCCGCCGAGGTTCGTGATCTTTCTTCCACCAACCCCACCACACGTAGGAGTCAGGGTCGGAGGTGAGGAATTCGGCGTGTAGAGGTATAATGTTTCCGTCTTGGTTCGAAAACCGGAAGACGGCAGATTCCAGTGCCCTAGCGTTCAAAATCCCCCACTTACCGTTCTCGCAGCAACTCTCTCAGGAAGAGGAAAGCTGACGATCCGTCACCTATCGATAGGGCATCCGCACTATGGTTGATTGACTCGAGAAGTGCGGCGGCGTGCGATACATCTCCTACGGAGGCCACCTTGTTTCGGGAAGTCCAGATGCCAATCAGTTCTCGTCGTGGATCCCTTCCCGACACAGAAGTGAGTGTGTTGTTTGGGCAGCCAGGTATTGGAACGAATACCGAATCGCTGTTGTCCACCGTGGGGGTTTCGCGCAGCATTACTACCTGTGTTCCGACAGTGTAATGGCGCCATCCGTCAATGCCACGGTGAGCACCGCGAGGTTCTTCCCATTCGGCTGCGCCATTGAGGTCGCGCACAACCAGAAGATCCGCCGAGCGCCAATCGCCGGTACTGGTTATTCCAAGTGCCCGCAGCGTTGCTTCTTCAAACTGAGGTGTTCGGTAAACAAGAGATGCTGGGTACAGATCTGTGCGGCCAATTGTTCGCGCTGCTTGGAGGACAGTATCGCGTTCTCGGTCTGCTCCAGGACGGGTAAGTTCCGGGAAGAGCGGCATCACTATGCTTCCGCCGTCTCGCGTTAGACGACGGGCGATCTTGAGCCATCGCAAAGCGTCAGCAAGGTACCAAGGTGGGTCGGCGACAGTCACGGTGAAGGTGCGATTGGGTCGGAATGAGTCTAGTTCACCGAGATGGAGACTGTTCCGGTCGAGACAAGGAAAACGCCTGGGGATTCCGCTGTCGGCATCGACGAGGGTGACCGAGTGGACTTGCGACTGTCGGCATAGGTCATTTGCGACGGTAGGAGCGCCCAAACATAGAACGTCGTCAGCCTCACCGCTTATAAGAGTAGTCACGAACTTGACTGAAGGAGCGTCAAAATACCATTCAAATAGCAAGGGATGGAGCTCCGGGATAGGCTCCGGCGCCGAATCGGGAGGCAATGTCGCCGACGGAATATGGGCGGAGCCGAAGGTTCCGGAGAGCCAACCTAGGATGATCTCGGGTGTCGCGCCTCGTCCCGAGCGGAGGAGCTCTGTGATTGTCGTGTTCAGTCCGGAACCCACTGATCGCTCGAGAGCAGTGGCGAGTCGTTCGAGGTAGTCGTGGTCGAGCAGAGTCTTGACTCCTCCGGTCGGTTGCCCGATCTGGGCTAGGTCTTTGAGACCGATCATGGCGTCAGGCTATCTGATGTTTCCGAGTGATTGGGGTTGTAGGAGGGCCGTTTCGAGACATCATCTCGCGGCATGGGAGTGACGTGGCTGTTGGTTCGACTTGAGAGGGAGAAGAGCGCTGAGGGCGGTTGCGTGTAGGGGAGGGGTTCTCCGGGGTCGCAGGTGTCCTGTGAGGTTCCGAATGGGCCTTGGGCGCTCATGAGGATGTTCATGTGGTAGTCGACGGTGTCGCGGAGCCAGGTGGCCATGCCGGTGGCGGGGTCGTGGCGGGCTTGTTCCCAGGAGCGCCACATGGCGGCGAGGCGGAGGACTGCTTCGGGGTGGCGCCACCAGTCGGCGGCCCAGAAGGTGGTGCGGGCGTTGATGGGGCGGCGGTAGATGGGGCGGAGGGAGTTGCGGACGAAGTCGTCGACGTTGGTGTAGTAGGTCTTCGGCTCCTCGGCGGTCGTGTCGACGGAGTCCTGGTCGTCGAGGTCGGCCCAGGCGCCGGGGTCGCTCACGTTGTCCACTCCCCCACCGATGTCGGCACAGCGTCCCGCGCGTTAGCCGGCAGAGCGCGTTGAGCTTTGGGGTCGTGGGCGGCGATCGAGGCTCGGACGCGGTGGGCGTGGGGGCTGGTCATCCAGGGTTGGGTGCGGATCAACGTGGGTCGGGTGCCGGAGGCGAAGACGATGGCGCGGCCGCGTGGGAGGGCGGCGAGGGCGTCGACGTCGAGGATGTTCTCCCGGTTGAGGTGCCGGGAGACGGACCGGCCGCCGCGGCCGGCGCCGGTGGTGGCGGAGGACCGTTCGACGTCGTACTGGCCGATCATCTTGGTGAGGTCTTCGAGGAAGGGGACTTCGGAGACTCCGCCGCCGTAGACCTTGACGTTGGACGCGGACCAGAGCTTCTTCATGCCGGCCTCGCCCCACACGTCGGCGCCCTGG
>RZYE01000176.1 GCA_009930425.1 Actinomycetota bacterium
CCTCGGCTTCCCGGGTCGCCGGCGTCGGGATGAACCACCCGACGGTCTGCCCGTGCCGGGTCACGGCGACCGGCGTGGCAGAAGCAATGTAGTCCGCCAGGCCGGCCCGGAACTCCCGGATCCCAACCGATGCCGTCACAACCCCTCCCAATGTGTATCTGTGTGTACACAATACCTTATCGCTGAGCGAACCTCAACATCCGCTACTGGGCATGAGCGGACAACAAACCACACTCCGCAGACAAGCCCGACCGTTGGCCACCGCGTAGCCAACCGCGTCGCGTGGAGACGACCCAACGAGCGCCAGTCTGCGTGCCGCGCGAGAAGTCATACGTCACGATAACCTCCACCCGCGGAACCCTCGCCCAAGCGGCGATTCCCGCCGGCTCCCGCGACACACGAAAACTCAATACGACACTTGTCAGAAGTTTCCTCACGCGCGTGCCAAGATCAGACGTCGCGTCGATCCGCACGCTCAAGAAGAGCCGGGCGATCGGGCGGCGCCCTCACCCGCCGTCGAACGCGACGGCCTTCTGAAAGGCCTCGGAATGCCTGACGTCTCCACCTCCCATTCGGCCCCGGCCCACCCCTACGCCGATCTGGGAACCACCAAGAAAGTCCTCTTGGTCGCCACCACGTTCACCAGTTACATGCTCTTCGCGGTCGCGTGGAACTGGGGCGACATGTACGTCACGAGCCTCGGGTTCTCCGCTTCGCGGACCGCCGTGATGACGAACGCCATCACGCTCGCCCAGGTGGTGGGATCGATCGTGGCCGCCAACGTGATCATGCAGCTCGGTACGCGCAAGGCGTACACACTGGCCGGTGCCCTCATCGTCTTCGGCGGTCTGGTCTCGCTCACGCAGGCGTTTCCGCTTGTCTTCTTCATCCGGTTCGTCATGGGCCTCGGCGGCGCGCTGATGGTCGTGATGGGGTCCGCGATCGCCGCGAAGGTGCTGACGGGGCGCGATCTCCAGATCGCGAACGGCATCGGCTCGGTGGCATTCAACACGGGCCTCGCCGTGGCCATCACGTTTGGCGTGCGTTTCAGCGGGCGTCCGACGATCGCCGTCGTCATCGCCGCGACGCTGTCCATCATCCTTCTCGTCACCTGGCTTGTGGTCTCGAAGATGGTCCTGAAGCCCGAGCAGGCTCAAGAGGCCGCGGTGGATCACTCCTACACGATGGCGGACGGCTTCAAGGAGTGGTTCAACTGGGTGTTCGCGCTCGCCTACACCGGCCTGCTGTCCTACTACATCGTGGCGTTCACGTTCATGGACCCCTCGACGATCCGCTGGGTCATCTACGCGGGAATCGTCGGGGCCCTGTCCGGTACCGTGGTCTCCGCCCGCGTGGAGGACCGCCTCAAGCCGGTGATCGTCGTCTGGAGCGCCCTCGCGCAGGTGATCGCGGCGGCGAGCGTCCTGGCGCTCGCGGGCCACCGCCTCGAGGTGCTCATCGGCGTGATTCTCGGCTTCGTGATCTTCTTCCCGATGCCCTTCTTCGTGCAGACGGCGTTCATCCGCCCCGGCGTCACGCCCCGCCAAATCGCCGTGACGTTCTCCATCTTCTGGGCCGTCAGCTACGCGGGATCGGTGTTCATCATCCAGATCTTCGCGTGGATCGCGGACGCGACCGGTGGGCTCATTCCCGGCTCGAACGTGCCGGTCTCCGTGGCGCCGATGATCTTCATCGTCATCGCCGAGGCGTCGTTCCTGATCGGCACCTTCTTCATCTGGCGCTGGTTCAAAGCGCAGAACGCGTTCTCCGAGGAGATTACGGCATGAGCCTCCACCCCGCCTTTCGCGCGTATCTCGACGAGCTGAACCCGCTGGTGGACCAGGCGGCCGCCTCCGGATTCGTCCCCACCCCCGAGTCCGCGCGGGCCGCGCTCGCGGGCCTGAACCAGTTCGCGGCCGCACCAATCGAAGTCGCCGACGTGTCCGATCGCGAGATCGACGGCGTTCCCGTGCGCGTGTACGTGCCCACCCCCGGAGTCCCGAGCGACGTCGTCTACTTCATCCACGGCGGTGGCCACATGGCCGGGGACCTCGACGTCTACGACTTCCAGTGCCGCCGCGTGGCTGCGGCAACCCGCATGGTGGTCGTCTCGGTGGACTATGCGCGCGCACCCGAGGCCCCGTACCCTTGCGGCCTCGAAGAGGCGTACCGCGTCCTTCGCGCGCTCCCGACGGCGTTGGGTGACGTCGCGACCACCGGCCGCATCCACGCCGTGGCGGACTCGGGCGGCGGCGCGAAACTCGCCTCGATCGCCCAGCGGGTTGCCCGCGGCGAGTGGGAGTCCCCCATCGACCGCCAGGTGCTGATCTACCCGAGCCTCGACTACACGATGAGCGGCCCCTCGATGGAGAGGTTCGGGCGGGGTTACTTCCTGTCCGCGGAGCGCGTCGCGTGGTATTTCGACAACTATTTCCCGGAGGGGACGGACCGCGCGGCCGCCTCGCCCGCCCTGGGACCGTTCGACGCGGCGATGCCCGAGACCCTCGTCATCGCCGCCGAGTACGATCCTCTCCTGTCCGAGGCCGAGACGTACGTGGAACGGGCGGCCGGGGCCGGAGCTCCCGTTCGCCTCCTCATCGCCAGCGGAATGATCCACGCCTTCGCCTTCTTCGAGACGATGATTCCCGAAGACATCGAGAGGCTTTACTCGGTCATCACCGGGTACCTGCGCGAAGGAGAGGCGCCCGCGGACTGGGCGTGACGCCGTCGGGCTCATGATGGTGGGCGCGGTGCGCTCCGCCATGCTTCGGGTGGCCGTCGCGTGCGAGACTAAACGACGTGAGCCCTTTCGCCCTGCAGTCCCTGATCTCAGGGGAACGCCTTCACGCCTCCCAGCGCACATCGTCCGGAGCCTTGTCCGGACGCCAGCCACGCCACACCGGATGGCGGAGGCGGCCGGCAGCCGTCCGCTCCCCGAACGTCACCTCTCCCACGAGCGCCGGCTCCACCCACACGGCGTCGCGTCGGTCCAGGGCCGGCACGTCGTCCACCGGTACGGTCTCCCGCGCCAGCGGCTGCAGCCGCTCCGCGGCGTCCGAGAGGTCGGACTCCGTGAACCCGCTCCCCACGCGCCCCACGTAGGCGAGCGCGCCGTCGTCGGGCACCGCGAGCAGCAGGGACGATATCCCGGACCGTCCCGACTCGGTCCGACGCCACCCGATCACCACCACCTCCTGGGTCCGGTGGTGCTTCACCTTCACCCAGCTCCGGCCGCGCCTGCCGGGGAGGTAGTGCCCGTCCACCCGCTTGGCGACGATCCCCTCGAGCCCCAGTTCACGGCTCGCGGCGAGCGCGTCCTCCGCGGTGCCCTCCAGCGACTCCGGCACGTGGATGTGGCCGCCGTCCTCCACCGCCGAGCGCAGCAACGCCCGGCGATCACGGTAGGGCGTGCGCATGAGCCCGCGCTCCTCGCCGTCCACCGTCAGTGCCAGCAGGTCGAACAGCATCAGGTGGACCGGGGTCCGCCGGGCGAGGCGCGGAGCGTCGGCCGCCGAGGCCTTCATGCGCGGCTGGAGCACGCCGAAGTCGGGCCGCCCGGCCTCGTTCAGCGCCACGATCTCGCCGTCCAGGACCGCCCCGTCCGCCACAAGTCGGTCCGCGAGTTCCGCGACCTCGGGGTACGTGGCCGTCACGTCGTTGCCGTTGCGGCTCATCACGACGACGCCGCCACCCCCCACCCCGACGATCGCCCGCACGCCGTCCCACTTCATCTCGTACGCCCAGCCGGGCCCGGTGACGCCGTCCGCTGTCCCGGGCGTCGCCAGCATCGGGAGCGGGAGGTCGGTGATGGCGGGCACGCCGGCCGCGGACAGGGTGGCTTCGCGTTCAGGGCTCGGGCGGGCGGTGGGCTCCGGCTCGGATGCCGACTCCGGCGGACGCGGCTCAGTCGGCGCCGGTTGGTCCTTCATGAGGTGCAGGAGCCACGTGTCCTCCTCATCCTTTCCGGTGCGGATGAGGGCGTACCGGCGCGGCACGCCCCCGAGCCCGCCGTCGGGGCGTCCCGTGAGGACGGCGATCACCTCGTCGTCCCGCCACTTCTCGGTCTCGTAGGTGCCGGAGTCCCAGATCGTCACGGTGCCGCCGCCGTACTCCCCCTTCGGGATCTCGCCCGCGAAGGTGCCGTACTCGAGCGGGTGGTCCTCGGTGTGGACGGCGAGCCGGTTCCTTCCCGACGAGAGTGGGGGGCCCTTTGGGACGGCCCACGAGACCAGGACGCCGTCACGTTCCAGCCGGAAGTCCCAGTGCAGCCGCCGCGCGTGGTGTTCCTGGATGACGAAGCTGTTCCCGGACGACGGCG
>RZYE01000022.1 GCA_009930425.1 Actinomycetota bacterium
GCGGACCATCCTGGTGGACTCAGCACAGCTCGAGTCGGGCGAGGCGCTCAAGGCGGACTTCCGCCAGGCGGCGGCCGAGGAGATCGAACTGTTCAAGGCGGACTTCCGGCGGCGCAACCCCGGGGCGGACCCGGACGCAATCACTGACGAGGATCTGCTCCGTGAGGTGATGAACACGGTGGGCAAGCCCGGTCGGCTCGGGGAGCCGGTGCGGTGCGTGGTCAGCGTGGCCATGCTCACCGAGGGGTGGGACGCCAACACTGTCACCCACATCCTCGGAATCCGGGCATTCCGCTCCCAGCTGCTCTGCGAACAGGTGGTGGGGCGCGGACTGCGACGCCGGGCGTACGCCGTCAACGACAACGGCATGTTCGACGCCGAGTACGCCTCCGTCTACGGCGTCCCCTTCGCATTCATCCCGTCCGACCGGCCACTGCCCGAGCCGAAGCCCAGTCCTCCCGCCACTCACGTCCGCACCGTCCCCGGCCGCGAGCACCTCAGGATCACGTTCCCGCGGGTGGAGGCCTACCGGCTGGAGATCCCCGACGAGGACATCTGGCTCGACACCGAGCACGCGCCCCGCTACCGCGTCGGGCCGTCAACGGTCCCCACCTGGACAGAGAACGCCCCCATCGTCGGAGAGGTAGAGCGCATCGAGGCCGAGTCGGGCCGGCTGCGCGTGCAGGCGATCGCGTTCCGCCTAGCCCGGCGGCTGTTGAAACACCAGTACCTAGTCGGCGAGGACGAGACCCCGTGGCGGTTCCCGAACCTGGTACGGCTCTGCGCCCAGTGGCTGACCCAGTGCGTCGACGTGGACGACGGATTCACTCTGGCCGATATCGTCCGCTACGCCGAGTTCGAAGCGTCTGCGGCGGAGGCCGTCTACCAGGCAGCCGCCTCCGCCCCTGGCCAGCGCCACCCCCGGATGCGGGTGATCCTGCAGCGCGCGGACCAGACAGGCGACACCGGCAGCGTCTCGTTCGTCACCCACAAGCCCGCCAAGGTGACGGTGCTGTCCGAGGTGAGCCACGTGGTGCTCGACGGCCCCGGTGGCAACACGTGGGAGGAGCGCATCGCGGAGCTGTGCGAGGACGGCTGGCTCCCCCAGGTGGCGGCATACGTGAAGAACGACCACCTCGGACTCTCCATCCCCTACGTGCACAAGGGCAGGACACACAGCTACGTGCCCGACTTCCTCCTCCGACTCAAACGACAGGACGGGGAGGACTTCGACCGCACCCTCATCGTCGAGGTCTCCGGCGGGATGAAATCCGCGCACGCGCCCGGCTCGGTCAAGACCAAGGCCGAGACCGCGCGCAACTCGTGGTGCGCCGGCGTCAACAACCACAGCGGTTTCGGCCGGTGGGGGTACATCGAGGTCAGCGACATCGTGCACGCCCGCGAAACGCTCCTCGACGCGATCGAGGCCCTCCTGAACGACAAGCCCATCATCGGCGATCCCGACCTGCTCGACTACAACGAGGTGAGACGTGGCGCGTAAGCCAGCACGCCCGAAGGCATCGACTCCAATCGAAACGATCGTCCACGGGAATAAACGCACCAACATCCCGACGGCGGACGCCCAGGACTTCGTGGTTCCTGAGGTCGAGGCTGTGCGGAAGGTGGCCTTCGAACGCGATCCCACCCTTGACCCGCAGCTCATCTGGAAGGGCAAGTACCCCGACGACGACCCAGCCAAGGCCACCGACCTCATTGCCGACGCCCCACCCATCTACATCCAGGAGAAGATCGACCCCCGCGTCCTTGTCGAGAATCTGCGCCGCACCGCCAAGACTGCGACCGACGAGCCAGAGCTCACCCTGTTCGACACCTTCGACGGTCTCGAGGGCCTCGATGCCGTGGACTTCTACCGCCATCAGGCCAATTGGTCCAACCGCATGATCCTCGGCGATTCCCTCCAAGTGATGAGCAGCCTCGCCGAACGCGAAGACCTGCGTGGCAAGGTCCAGATGGTCTACATCGATCCGCCCTACGGCATCAAGTTCGGCTCCAACTGGCAGGTCTCCGCCCGCAAGCGCGACGTAAGGGACGGCCGTCTCGAGGATGCTGCCCGCGAAGCGGAACAGATCAAGGCATTCCGGGACACCTGGGAACTCGGCATCCACTCCTATCTGGGATACTTGCGAGACCGCCTCATCGCAGCCCGCGACCTGCTGACTGAGAGCGGAAGTTGCTTCGTCCAGATTGGCGATGAGAACGTCCACCTCGTCCGGTCGCTGATGGACGAGGTGTACGGCTCGGAGAACTTCGTCAGTCAGATTGCGTTCAAGAAGACCGGCGGCCAGAGCTCTCGGACACTCGCCAACGTGGCTGACTTCATCCTTTGGTACGGCCGATCGAGTTCAGTCAAGTACCGGGAGTTGTATGAACTGAAACGTCCAGGAGAAGAAGGTGCCACCCAGTACACATGGGTCGAACAGTCCGACGGCACGCGCCGAGCTTTGAGGCGAGGCGAACAAGCGGAGCCGACGGATCGCTTGTTCCAGCCGTACCCCCTGACCTCTGATGGTCCTGCCGCGTCTTCTCAAGAATTCCCTTGGAGGGACGAGATATTCCGTCCGTCACGAGGCAGTCACTGGAAGGTCACACTCACGGGCTTGGCCCAGGTGGCGATGGTCGATCGGTTGATCGCCCAAGGTAAGACTCTTCGCTTCGTCAACTATCTTGATGATTACCCCGTAACGCCGCGTCACAATCTGTGGACAGACACCCAGACAAGCGGGTTCGCTTCAGATAGGTGGTACGTAGTTCAGACGCTCCCACGTGTCATCGAGCGCTGCATGCTGATGTGCACAGACCCTGGGGACTTGGTACTTGATCCGACCTGCGGTTCGGGCACCACGTCTTACGTGGCCGAGCAGTGGGGTCGGCGCTGGATCACTATCGACACTTCCCGCGTCGCTCTCGCACTCGCACGGCAGCGGCTCATGGGAGCGAAGTTCCCCTACTACCTGCTCGCCGACTCGGCGAAAGGTCAGACCAAGGAGCAGGAGGTCCGCCAGACGGCGGTGCCGCCCGCACCGACGTCGAACGACATCCGGCAGGGATTCGTGTACGAGCGGGTGCAGCACATCACCCTGAAGTCGATCGCCAACAACCCGGACATCGTCGAAGGCATGACCCGCGCCGAGATCGACGCCGCCATCAGGCGGCACGCGGACTCTGAGTTGCTCTACGACCGCCCCTACGAGGACAAGACCGTCGTCCGTGTCACTGGCCCGTTCACGGTCGAGAGTCTGTCCCCGCACCGATCACTGGCCTTCGCCGGCGGTGAGCTGGACGAGACGGACGCCCAGCGCGCCGCTGCCACCGCCGTCGACGCTCCCACCTTCGAGCAGACGATCCTCGCGAACCTGCGCCACGCCGGGGTGCAGAACGGGCGCACGGAGGAGCGCATCCGGTTCGCCGCCCTCGACCCGTACGCGGGCACCTATATCCAGGCGGTGGGTGACCGGCAGGGCGAGGGGACTAACGTGCGTGTCGGCGTCGCCGTCGGCCCGCAGTACGGGACTGTCTCCCCGGGCTTCATCAAGGACGCCGCGCGAGAAGCGATCCGTGCGGGCGACATCGACCTGCTCTGCGTTCTCGGGTTCGCCTTCGACCCCCAGGCCACCGGTGTCACCATGGACGACGGTGTCACCATGGACGACGGTGTCACAGTCGAGACGGGGGACGCGGGCTTGGCGGAGGTCGCCGGCGAGCGTCAACTGGGCCGGGTGAAGGTGCTCCTGGTCCGCATGAACGTCGACCTGCTCATGGGCGAAGACCTGAAGAAGACCGGTGCCGGGAACCTCTTCACGGTGTTCGGGGAGCCTGACATCGAGTTGTCCGAGACGTCGGACGGCAGCGTCATCGTCACGCTGCACGGCGTCGACGTGTACGACCCCACCACGGGCGAGGTCCGCTCCGACGACACCGGCCGGATCGCCGTGTGGATGATCGACACCGACTACAACGGGGAGTCGTTCTTTGTGCGGCACTGCTACTTCACCGGCGGCAACGACCCCTACAAGCGGCTCAAGACGGCGCTGAAGGCCGAGATCAACGAGGACGCGTGGGCGTCGCTGTATGCCACCACCTCACGCCCGTTCCCGAGACCGGCCACGGGGCGGATCGCGGTGAAGGTGATTAATGACTACGGCGACGAAGTGATGAAGGTGTTCGAGGTCGAGTAGTCCTTGCGAAACGCGCCTGGTGCGCCGTAGTATGTTCATACATGGGGTGAAGGGGTGATGGTGAGTGCTCGTCGAGTTTGTCGATCCTCATCTCGAAGACCTGTACTGGACTGAGGCTCACCACCCCGAGATGGGTGCCGAGTTGGTGCGTTCGTACCGCAAGGTGGTCGGCCTGCTGTATAGCGCCACTGACGATCGGGAGTTGCGGACGTTCAAGTCGCTGCATCTGGAGAAGCTGAAGGGGGACCGCAAGGGCCAATCATCGCTCCGACTGTATGGACGGAACCGGTTGATCGTCCGGTTCAGAAGCGACGCACGGAGACGCGTCGTCGTGGTCATCGAGATCGTCGACTATCACTGAGGAGGGAAGCATGAGCACGAGGACACCGGCCGAGGCGTTCCCCGCGGGGGAGTACCTCGCTGACGAACTGGAGACGCGCGGCTGGAGTCAGGCCGACTTCGCCGAGATCATTGGACGGCCCGTGCAGTTCGTTTCCGAGATCGTCAACGGCAAGAAGGAGATTACCGCCGGGTCCGCCGCTCAGATCGCGGCCGCACTGGGGTCCGCGCCTGAGACCTGGCTAGCACTCCAGGCGCGCTACCGGCTTTGGCAGCTCGACCAGGATCCCGCGCGCAAGGTCGAGACGGACCGGGTGGCGGCACGGGCAGCCATCGCTGCTGTGATCCCGCTGCCGCTGCTGGAGAAGCGGGGCGTAGTGGACGCGAAGGCCGATCCGGTCGGGATCCTTCGACAGGTGATGACTGACTTCAACATGGACACGCCCGACGATGTGCCGGTGTTCCGATTGGCCGCGAAGCGTGCGAACCACGGTGACGCCCTGACGCTCACGCAACGCGGTTGGCTCTGGAGCGCCCAGGTTCTGGCTCGCCGACAGCAGGTTGCGGCGTACAACGCGGCAGCGTTTCGCCGGCTGGTCCAGGGGCTGCGCCGCCGTGTCCACGAACCCGCTGACCTGGCTGTGCTGCCGGCGGAGTTCGCCGCTGTAGGAGTTCACCTTGTCTACGTCGAACACATGCCTGGCGGGAAGATAGATGGAGCGGCGTTCATGCTGGGTGAGCATCCCGTGATCGCGCTGTCTGGGCGGGGCAGGCGGTTCGACAAGTTGTTCTTCGCGCTGCTGCACGAAGCCGCTCACGTCCTTGAGGGACACGTCGCCGACGGCGTCACACTCGACGATCAGGCCATGCAGCCGGGGAGTAAGGGCGCCCAGAGCAGGGAGGACGCCGCGAATCGTAGAGCCGAGAAGTGGGCGCTCGGTGGGCCGGTGGAGCCGAGTGGGGCCGTCTCGGGCCAGTGGGTCAGTGAGCGAGCACGCGAGCTCGGCGTTCCGGCGTCGTTCGTGATCGGCAATCTGCAGCACCACGGGCATCTGGACTGGCGCTCGACACTGGCACGGCGGCTCCCCGCAGCGGACACTGTCCTCAAGGCCTGGTGATGGCGATGGTGTTGTACACGCCCCCACAGCAACAGGCGATCGACTGCATCGACCACAACCTTCAAATCATCGCGTGTGCCGGGTCGGGCAAGACAGATGTCGTGGCTCGGCGCATCGCCGAGTTGCTCACGCAACCAGATGTCGCGCCTCGCAACGTTGTGGCGTTCACGTTCACGGAGAAGGCCGCGGCCGAGCTGAAGGACCGTGTTCTGCGCCGGATCGAGGATGCCGGCGGGTCGACCATTGGGCTCGCGGAGATGTTCGTCGGCACGATGCACGCGTACTGCTTGGACCTGCTGCAGCGGTACGTCCCGGAGACGTTTCGCTACCGGGTCCTCACCGACGTCACCAACCGGCTGTTGATCGACAGGCACAGTCGTGAGTCCGGATTGACCACCTGCCCGACATCCTCCAAGGGCACCCCACACCTGCGCCGGTATCTGCACTCCGGGTTGTACCAAACCGTGCTCGCCGTGCTGCGGGAGGACGACATCGTTACTGAGAGAGTCCCGGACGGCGTGTGGGCGTCATTCATCTCCTACATCCAGCTGCTGGCAAAGCACTCGTACTTCGACTACACCGCGATGGTCCGTCTCGCGGTGGAGCTCCTCGAGGACGAAGACGCGGCGTCCGACCTGATGCAGGCGCATGTCCATGGCGACCTGCGGTACCTGGTGGTCGATGAGTACCAGGACGTCAACCCGCTGCAGGAAAGGCTCATCCGCGCCCTCACCAAGCACGGCGCCAACCTGTGCGTGGTGGGCGATGACGACCAAACCATTTACCAGTGGCGCGGCAGCGAAGTGCGCAACATCCTGTCGTTCTCCGACAGGTACCCCGACGTGCAGCAGGTCACTCTGGCGGACAACTTCCGCTCCTCGAGAGGGATCGTGAGCCTCGGGCGAACGATCGCTGAGAGTATCCCGGCCGGTCAGCGACTGGTCAAGGACATGGTGGCGTCCGGGCATCAGCAGTGGCAGCGAGGTGACATCGTCGCCCTTGAGTTCCCTTCTCCCGAGGCGGAGGCGGCGTGGATCTGTGACCGGATCCAGGAACTGCGAGGCCTTCCCTTCACGGACGGACCCGGGGCAACCCCGCGGGGCCTGTCGTGGTCTGACGTCGCGGTGCTCTACCGGTCCGTGGCCGCGGATGCGGACGCGCTCGTTGACGAGATGCGGCGCCGGGGAATGCCCTACGTCGTCAAGGGGCTGAACAGGCTCTTCGACTCGCCCGAGATCCAGGCCGTCGTGCAGGTGTTCGCCTATCTGGTGGGGGAGATCGGTGCCGATGAACTGAGGACGGCTTGGGAGGACGCCCTCCTGGTGGAGCCTGGCCGGGACTGGACGGCCGCAATCAGGGTGCTCGAGACGGCGCGTTCCATCCGTCCCGGCAGTCGCTGGGGCGTGTACAACATTCAGCGCCTCTACCTGGACCTGCTCGAGGCGCTCGAGGTGCGCGAGGACACCATCCCGGACGGGGAGTCCCGCGCCGAGCTGGTGTTCTACCAGTTGGGAAAGTTCAGTCAGGTCATTTCCGACTTCGAGGAGATCCACTTCTCCTCCTCCCCGGAGCAGAAGTACCGCGCTTTCCGTGACTGGCTGCGCCACCAGGCGCCGGACTACTACGCCGACGCCGACAGCGACGTCGGGTACGCAACCCCGGACGCGGTCGTGATCTCCACCGTGCACCAGGCCAAGGGCATGCAATACCCGGCGGTCTTCGTGCCCTGCCTGCGCCGCAACCGCTTCCCCTCCAAACGGCACGGCGGACTCAGGCTGTTCCATGTCGTCCCACCTGAGGCCGTCCCCGAACCCGACCGCTATCTGGGCACCGTGGAAGACGAGACGCGGCTGTTTTACGTCGCCGTCACCCGGGCACAGAAGTACCTCGCCCTGACGTTCTCGCCGGCGGGTTCGAAGATGTACAACCATCGGTCCCAGTTCTTTGACTTGGCGGTCACCAACCCACACGTGTCGACCAAGGCGACACCCTTGTCGCCCGCGGCCGGCCGGTTGACGCCCAGCCCGCGCCACGAGGTGCCGCAGGTGAGCTTGTCGTTCTCGGAACTGAAGTACTTGTTCGAGTGCCCGTACCAGTTCAAGCTGCGGTTCCTCTACGGCTTCAACCCGCCGATCCATGAGGCGCTCGGCTACGGCAAGGGGCTCCACGACGCCCTCGCGGAGGTGCACAAGCGCGCGATCGAGGGGGAGGTGTTGACGGTGGCGGATGCCGAGCAACTTGTCGACCGGCACCTCCACACCCCATACGCCTACCCGGCGCTCCGCGAACAGCTCCAGCGATCGGCTGTGGAGGCTATACGCCGGTACTTCCAGACGAACGGCGACCAACTCACCCGGACGGAGCACTCCGAGAAGCAGATCCAGGTCCATCTCGGCGAGGGCGTGGTGGTGGAAGGCCGCATCGACCTCATCCGGCGGCTCGACACCCACGAACTGTCCATCGTGGACTTCAAGTCGACCGAACGTGCCCAACCCGAAGACGTCACACGCGACCAACTACATGTGTACGCGCTCGGCTACCAGGAGCTCAGTGGCGAACAGGCTGACCTCATCGAAGTCCTCAACCTCGACGAGGCCGGGCGATCCACCCGCGAGCAGGTAGAGACGCCGCTGCTGGACGCCGTCCGTCAGCGGATCGTGGACGCAGGAGAGTCTCTGCGTACCGGCAATCTGCCTCGGTACGACACGTGGTGCAACCACTGCGACACCTGCGATCTGGTTGCGCTCTGCAGGGCACGGCAGCATGCCGGCTCCGGTTGACAAGATCGCAGCATCTTGGCAGCAAGCGCTACGAACACACCCCGGACGGAGCTGGGGTGGAAGCGGGTGCCTGGTCAATGGAAGGGGTTGCGGTAACGGATCTGATGGTCGAGGGGCAGGCCGACGCCTCGTTGAGCCATGGCACGTAGGACTGACTGCCCGACACCGAGCGGCAGGGCGGCCGCGTTGTGGGCGAGGGCGACGGGAATCACGGCATTCGGGTACAGCCGTGTGCGGACTGCGTCGAGGACCTCGCAGATTGACCGCAGGATGGGATAGCTCCCGAATTCCTCTGCGCCTGGCCCTTCGTAGGGCAGTACGCCAGGTTTCGGAGGGACTGTGATGACCAGAGGGTCGCCGCTCGTGGTTCGATAAATGAACCTGCGCCCGTAAAACTCGTCCGTTCCGTACTTGTTGCCTGGCGGTCGCCCAGTGATTCTATTGATGTAGTCCGTCGAGAGTCGCATGACGCTGCCCCGGGGGACGAGCTCCTTGATGAGTTCGGCGTGCTCGACAAACGAGCCGGTCTTCTCAACCCCGACTAGCAGGGGCGCGGAGGTCCCTTTGCCCTCGGCCCAGCGGAACATCGCCTCGTGGTAGTGCTGCAGGCGCCGCTTGAGAGGAGCAACGCCCCCGAAGAGGGCCAGCGGACCGTCTGTAATGAAGATCGTCCGCTTGAAGACCTCTTGCGCATCGGCGATGTTCGCGTAGAAGTGCTCCAAGTAGCTCAGTGTCATCAGCCGCTCCGACACAAGCATTACCCGCGTGATGGCGCTCAGGTTGGACCCCTCAAGCACGTATTCGTCGTGGGTGCGCAGCACGTCGGCGAGGTAGAGGTGGGTTCCGCAGGCTGGGCACGTTCCGCCGGATCTCGTGACGTGTGGTTCATGGCCACGATCGAACTTAGCCGGGCAAGCAGGACATGCCCGGATTGGGAGGTCTGACGCGGGTCTTCCTGGTGTGCCGTGCATCGTGAGAAGCGCGTCGGCGAGCGTGTACGGCGAATCCATGTCGAATCTGGTGCGGCCGAGAAACTCGTCAACTTCCTGCCGCCACGTGTCCACGCCGCTTGATCCTGGGCGGACGAGCCGCGATCCGGGGAGGGCGGCGTCGAAGGCAGACTCGTGGTGGGCGGCCCGTACCTCGCGCGGGTTCACGAACGTGCCGTTACCTGAGCTGGCGAGCTTGTCCAGGTCGAGGAACGATCCGGCGACCCGGAGGTATCCGACCTTCACGGTTGGGTATTGACGGGTGGCCTCCACTTCGTAGTCCGAGCCGTCTACCGTGATAGCGAATCTCACGTCGTCGGCTTGGACGGGGTTAGCAAGCGTGTCCACGGGGACGCACTGAGACGTTATGGAATCTTCATCATCGGGTCTCGCCTGGGTGACCTGCCAGCGGGAGAAGGCGTCCTGGACGGTTTGGTTGTTGACTGTGGGAACGTGTCCCAGCCGTGATGCGTGCTCGTTGGGATAGGGCATTTCAGGCGTCCGCCTCGTCGGGCCGGAGGATAGGGGAGAGTCCTCCCGCGAGTCGGGCTTGGTTGATCATCTCGTGGTCGAACTTCGCGACCTGCACGGGAACGATGTACTTGCCCGAGTAGGTCTTCATCCGGACGAAGCCCACGTCCTCGCAGCGTCGGATGCTGTCGGCCCAGGTGCGAAAGTCGTAGTAGTGGGACAGTTCTCGGGTCTCGTTGTCGGAATTCAGATGCGCGACGAGCCAGTTCGATGTGTTGGACAGGATTCGCTGGTCGACGCTTGACACTTCCTGAGTGGCGTACACCATCCCGATCTTGTACTTCGCAGCCTCCTTGGACAGTCGGACCCAAGGATTTGCGGCGACTTCCTTTGAGCCGCGTTCGAACAGGTTGTGCGCTTCTTCGACGACGATCTGGAACCGGACTGGATCTTGGTTGCTGCGGAAGAGCACGCTGGCTTGATTGAGCAGATGGGTGACGATGTTCTCGGAGATAATCCGCGGCACGTCCCCGGTACCGTACGATAGGTCCACGATCGTGAGTCTGCCGTTCAGCATGTCATCCCAGATCTGGTCTTCAGGGCGTTCCGCCGATGCCGTTGAGTGAAAGTCCGTTAGCGTCCGGATCGCAGCCTTCACGCTCGCGCGCTCTAGCACCTCCCCGATGAAGCTGAACGGCTTCATGTCCTTTGCGTTGTTTGTGGCAGTGTTCCATGTGCGCTTGTCCGCCATCCAAAGGGTGACCTGCCGGGCACCCTGGGGAGTGCGTAGTTGGTAGACATTGCCGGAGCCGGGGGGCGGGGTAACGAGTTGTGGATGCGCTTTGTCGAAGTCGTCGAATTCAGCCTTGTTCCAAGTGAAGCCGACGGTGGCGTGTGGCCTATTCTTGGAGTGCTCGGAGAACGAGGTCCCTTGGAATCCGCAGAGCGCAAGCAACCCGTAAATTCCGACGCGGGCACGGCTCCACGCGGCCCACTCCGAAGCGTTCTGGTGAGGAGGTTCGTCCCAGTTGATCGAGGTGAAGTTCTTGACGTACGCGTACGACCCATACTGGTCGAGAACGGCGGAGCTCACGAAATCCGTGACCGCGGCGAGGTTTTCGAGGTCGAAGAAGTTCATCCCCAGCGGACGAATCTGTGGATCAGCGCCCGTTGCTCCGAACCTGTAGATCCTGACCGTGGCGGCGTCGCCGATTAGACGCAGACCGGTGTTGTCCTGCTTGTTTTCGCTCGCATACTCGCCCTGGGGGTCGAAGATGAGCTGTCCAATCGGTTCTTGCTGTTCTGACGCGTAACGATGTATCGCAGTCACTAGGGTCTTGATCGTGTTCGACTTGCCGGTCCTGGTCATGCCGAACACCGCCGTCTTGCGGCCGATGAAGTCGGAGATGTGGACCCGCACCTCCGCGTTGTTCGTGCCGGACACGCGTGCGCGCCGAGTTGTGGAGGCGAATCGTACGGAGCCGAGAGGGAGGGTGTCGTCTGCGCCGGTTTCCGGGTATGAGGCGAGCCAGGACAGCACTTTCGGGGACGGGAGGAAGACCTGGTACTTGGCCGACGATACGACGTTGTCGATGTCGGCACCGAAGTCGAGCGTCGAACCTGAGCCCTGCTGGAGGAAGAAGGTGCCGATTACCTCGCAGTCGAAAGCCGATTGCTGCAGCTCCAGCCGGGTCAGAGTATCGGTCACGTCGTCGAACGCGCGGCCTGTGGCTGTCGCGTCGCGGACAACGGCGAGCCGCGTCTGCACCAAGTCGGCCTCGTTTGGCAGCGCGGTGGTCCCTCGGACCCGGAGCAGTACCAGTTCCTCGTCGTCAAGGACGAACCCGCTGTCGGTTTGGTGGCCAGCAGCTGCGAGCAGATACACGCCCAGCGGAACTCCGCCCGCCTTGTCCTTGCTGAAGTCGTCTGTGAGGACGATCGCCTTCCCGTAGTCAAGGTTATAGATGCCCCCGATCGGGTGGCACTCGTCATTGATGAGGCTGGCGAGGGGCGATAGCGCTTTGACCTTCGCGGTCACTGTGCTGGCGATACTGGTCATGTTTGGCTCTCCCGGGCTCAGTGGGATCGTTGGGTAGGTTGGTGAACAGGACTTCTCGGCCGGGTACGGGACTGGTTCGTGAGCCTGTCATGGTGTAGTGGTGGACGACGCGATACTCGCGCACGTCGCGCATACCTCGGTACAAGTCCAGGACGAGCGGCTCGGCGTCGTAGGACAGAATCCACCTGTGTGTGGTGTCGATCAGGTGATCGGCGAGCCTTCTGTGGTCACGATCCGCGAACGCAAGGTCATACAGCTGGTCCGCCTTCTGGATGTATGGAGGGTCGAGGTAGAAGACAGTAGCCTTCGGGGGGTACTCCGCCGCAGGCCACCTCGCGTAGTCGAGGGTTCCCTGCCACCGGGACGAAAGGACGCCGATGATTCGGCCTTCGTCGGCTAGTCGTTTGACGTTCAGGATTCGATCAGCGAGGGATTCCTTGTTGAATCGGCAGTCGATCTTATAGTCGGACTGCTGTGTGCGCCCCCCGATAGGACCAGCGTGACCACCCACGATCCCAGAGAACGTGGTTCGGTTGAGGAACAAGCACTTCAACGCGAGTTGGCGGTCGGACCTTGGTTTGGCTTTCCTCCAGAAGTCCCACTGGTCGACAGTGACATCCAATTTGCGCATGTCATTGACCAGAGCCTCGCCGTGTGTAGTTGCCTCGCGCCAGAAAGCCGATACCAAGGGGTCGAGATCGGCAAGCAGTACCTTCTCGACTGCGCCTAGTTCAAGCAGACCCAACGAGACGCTTGCGCCGCCGCAAAACGGTTCCACGAACAGCTTGGGAGGCGGTTCGTTCGCGTTGATCAATTGACGGATCGCGGGAATCATCTTGCGTTTTGAGCCTGGATACCGCAGCGGCGATAGCGATGCCAATCTGAGGGGGTCTCGGGTCCCCTCCAGCAAGGGCGGCTCAGGATCGGCCAGGATGAGGGATTGGGGAGCAGAGGACAGCGGCGGAGGAATGGGCGCCTCAGCGATCGCGAGTGCCTCACTCATCCTGTTCCCTCCGAGATCATGCCCCGTTGAGCGGGTCCTAAGAAGCGCCTCCGAAGCCGCGCAGTGCTCTCCAAGGAGTCTATGGATGCCCTGTGACATCGACGCGGCGGCACTCCGACGTGCGCGGTATGGCAGCATGGAGCGAGGTGTGAGGCGAACGCGAGGTTGGGAAGCGGTCGCACGCACTCCAGCAGTCGTCGGCCCGTCGGGTCTTCTGGACGATAGTGAGACGTCACGTAAGGTTGATTGAGACGGGAGCTGTGGTGAGCTTAGGTCTTGAAGGCTTTGAGCGTCTCTCCAAGACGTCGGACCACGTCGGAAACTTGGCGAACGTGCTATCGGTCCTCGGCGGGCCGACTACGATCCTTCACGAGTTGACTCAGAATGCCGACGACGCAGAGACTGCAACTCGGGTGGTGTTCACGGTGACCTCCGCCGAGTTGGTTGCGTACAACGATGGCGTGTTTAGCTCGTGTGGCGAGCAGCACCTGGCCGTTTGCCCCCGGAAGTCGGCTACGTCTCGAAGCTGCGACCTCCACTCATTTCGCACTTTCGCAGGTAGGCACAAGTCGCATGATGTTGACACGACCGGCGCGTTCGGCGTCGGCTTCACCTCGGTCTACCAAATCACCGACCACCCTGAGCTGATCACTGGTGGGTTCCACCTCGTGCTCGACGAGGGTGCGGACGAGCAAAACCGGATTGCCATTTGCGCAGAGGACTGTGGACGCGACCACGAAGCCCCAGGGACGACCTTCTACCTGCCCTGGGCGACCGAACAAACGGACCTTCGAATGGCGCTCGGCGCACAGGTGGTGACATCGAAGGACATCGAACTACTCGAGGCCGCGTTCGTCGAGAAAGCTGCTGAAGCGCTGCTATTCCTCAAACGGGTTACTGAGATCGAGATTAAGACCCGCTCCGATCTCATTGTCGTCTCGCGATCCCGCGCGGCTGACCGTGTTTCCATCACTGACGGACGCAAAGCCAGCGAGTGGCTGTTCTTGGATGGCGAGTACGGCAGCTCGAAGCACCTCAAGGCGACTTACCCCCAGATCGACTCCAACCGGTCCGAACGTGTGACTGTTGCGCTCCCTATCGGAGAGAAGGTCGAGGGACGCATATACGGCGGCCTGCCCACCCAAACCAAATTGGGATGGAGCGGTCATTTGAATGCGACCTTCTATCCCCGTGAGGATCGGAAGGGAGTGATTTTCGATGACGGCACTTACCGATCAGAGTGGAATTGCGGCCTGATCGATTCTGCGGCCGCACTTATACAGCAGCACTTCGAGTATGCGAGCAATATCATTGGGCTCGACGCCACATGGGAACTCCTTCGGGACTTCGAGCTTGCCAGCCGCCCAGGCACTGCCCGCCAAGAAGCGTTTGAGCCGTTCTTCGGGCGCATAAGGGATGGGGTTTCTGATTTACCGATCATGCGGACAGTTGGCGGGGAGGTGCGCGCGCCGCGCGGCTGCCTCGTGCCACAGACACCAGACGAGTACGGGTCCAGGACGATCTTCGTCAACATGAACATTCCGGTCGTTGATGATGCGCTCCGCGCAACCATCATGTCGCTCTCATTCACGTCCTATGGGATGGAACTGCTGAAAGCCACTCACTTGGTACAAGCGCTCCTGCAGCACAAGGTCATCGAACCCTGGGAGCCAGTGACAGGCCCATTCTCGGACGCTGAAATCGAGCAGTTGCTAACCACGATGGACGTACTGCTGTCGAGGAGTAGGACCTCGTTTATCGAGTCTGAGGCACACAGACCGGCGATTGTGCCATGCATCGATGGCCGTTTCGTGCCAGCCGAGTCGGCTGTGGTGGTCGAGGTACCTGACCAACCACTGTTCATTCAAATGGGCGAGGATCGGATTGTCGACGCCGTGAGACTCGAGCGGTTGTGTCCGACCCTTATGGCACACTGTCCGCAACTCGACCTCACCACGGCCTTGGATATCTTTGAGAGCGCCGACGAGGAGGACCTTCTTGCAGCTGCCGACAGGGTGCTGTCTTGGCTCGGCAACCGCGGATCCGAGCTGCAAAATGAAGAACACAGATCCAGGGCTGCGTCGTTAGTGATCTACCCTTCTTCAATTGGGGGCAGGAAGCGTCTGGTCGACCTGTCGCTGCCCTCAGATTTTGAGGACGAGCTCGGGTTGGCGGACTTGGTAGATGTCAGCCGTGTCCGCGGGCACCACGATCTGTTGCGGACGCTGGGAGCGCGTGAACTGGATGCATTCGACTACCTGGTCAAGGTCGTGGTGCCGCTCGCCGACGGCGACACCTTCAGCGATCACGAGACGCTTGATCGGATTCTCCTTATTGTTCACGGGGCACGCCCACAGCTTGAAGCTGACAGACCGGCAGCACACACCGTCCGCTATGCACAGCTCGTGCTCTGCACCGACGGCGTTGTTCGCCGCGCCGCCGATGTGCATCTGCCAAATGCGGCTGTGGAGTTGATTGATCCAGCAGCTCCGATCGCCGATGTGCACAACCTGCCGGAATTCCTCGTTGACACCTTGGTGTGGCTTGGGGTGGCGAACGCACCTAGCCACGAACTCCTCAACACCGCGGCGTTTCGACTGTCAGAGGGCGCTCGCGATCCTCAATCAGAGGTAGTCGTTTCCATCCTCAATGCAATCCGTGATCTCCCAAGGTCCCACGCTTCCGTGCCGGAGGATCTTCGGAACCTTCAGGAGCTGGCATGGCTGCCGATCGAGGGGGGCGGACGCGGGCGGCCGCGGGCGCTGTTGCCGACGTTCCGTCGGCACCTGTTCGAGTCACAAGGACCAAAGCTTGGGCTCGACCGTGAAGTGCAGCAAAGACACTCCGACACGCTTCGTTGGCTGGGGATGCCGAGTGATCCGCCAACTTCAGTGATCATCGCTCACCTTCGCCACTGCGTCGCTGCCGGTCAGCAGGTGCATCCAGACGTGTATCAGGCACTGGGAGCAACCAGCGATGAACGCCCTGTCCGTCAATTGGTAGGCGAGAAGTGCATACAAGTGACCCCAGGCGCGTTCGTTGAGCCTGCCTACGTCTTCTGGGCGGAGACAGGTCTGGGGGCGTGGGTCACGCGCCTCCCAGCAGAGCAGCGGCGCTACCAGCAATTTTACGACCGGGTCGGTGTCGCGGAGTGCCCAGGAGCGAAACAGCTTGAGGGACTGTTGATGAGGATCTCAAGGGCGCTCTCTACTGACGCGCTGGATGACGAGACCCAGGCGGTGGTGCATCGGGCGTGGAGTTTGCTCCAGACGCTTCTTCTGGATGGCGACCCCGCGGTCCGATCATCGCTCGAGCGGCTGCACCGGGTCCGTTCAGTAGTGGACAGCCGGGGCCTCCTCAACTCGCCAGCGCTCCTTGTGTTCAAAGACGGCCGCGGCGTGGCGGAGCGAATCGAGCTGCTCTCGCAGAACGTTATTCGGCGTGAACGTGCTACCTGGCGGGCACTGCAGGCCGCCGGGGTGCGAAGGGCCGAAGACCTCATCTCCGTTATCCTCAACGACGGCCACCGTAAGGCCGCGCCAGAGATCGCCAACCTCCTCCGTGAACGACGCCGCCCCATCATCAGGGTCATTGAGTCAGAATTCGAAGACGGCCAGGAACGGGTGAGTCCCGACTCCTTGTTCGCGATTGATTTCCTCTGCGCAAGACAGCTGTCCGTGAAGTACCGCGTCGAGTTCGGTAACCAGGTTCAAACCACGGACCCAGCCCCGATCCACGCGATTTACGTGGACGACGAGGAGACGCTGATCTTCTGTGAACCGCGCGATTTCCGGCGCATCGCGCGCGAGCTCGCCCGCTGCGTGGTGGGCGAGGACCGCCCGGGGCTCGCGCTCCAGCTTGAGGCAGTTCTGAGCGCAGTTGATGTCGCAGCGGCCGAAGCGAGCCTTGACGCGCTCGGAGTTGCGGACCTCGCGGAAGTCGAAAGAGCGTCGGTGGACTCTGGAACCGTCGAGGACTTCGAGTACGAGGAACCCGGGTCGGAGCTGGCCGACACGGAGCACGCAGGCGGTGAGAGCGGCACTCTCCAGCCGTCATCGATTGAGTTGCGCGGGTCATCTCCGGAGCCGGCGGCCCGTGGGCACGAAGATTCAAGAAGCGCGTCCGACGGCTCCGCGGAATCTCCCACACCTGCGCATGGTGAGAACGGCGACGGAGCGGAACCGGTCCCGATCCACGCACGAGGCGCGACGGAACACGGAAGTGGCGAGCGGAGGACACCGAGACAGCCGACGGGGGGTGGCAGAAGCATCCGAGGCGAGCGTCGCGAGCACATGCGGTCCTACGTGTACTTCGGCAGTGATCAGGATGGCGAGACCGTCGGCGATGAAGCGTTACGCAGTTCCTCGATCGACTCCGCGGGGGTCGCACGAGTACTCGACTTCGAACGATCGTGCGGCCGAACCCCGGAAGAGCAGGACCACTCGAACCCAGGCTTTGATGTGCTGTCTCGCGACGGCTCGGGCGCAGTAGTCCGTCGGATCGAGGTCAAGTCAGTGAGTCGAGACTGGTCTATTCGTGGAGTGCTCCTGTCGCGACGCCAGTACCTCGAAGCGCTCGATCACCCCACGGAGTTTTGGCTCTACGTCGTTGAGAACGCCGAGGACGACGACGCGTTCCAGATTCACCGAATCAAGAATCCCGCTGGATCGATCTCGCAGTATGGTTTCGACGATGGGTGGAAGGTGCTTCGTGAGCCCGACATCGAGCGTGATACCGCCGGCCGCCCAGCGATCCCAACTGCTAGGAGCGTCTTCTTGGACTCCGGTGCAGGCGTCCAGCGTTGAATCGCTCGATCACAAGCGCTCCGGCGAACTCGGTAGAGCCTCACCAAGCCCTACCTCGTCGCTCCTGTGGGCGCGCAGGTGGGGCACGCGTGCTAAGCATGCGCAGATGTTCGGGAGTTGCTTGGCCCTGACGTTGGACACCGGACCATCAGTCGCTTCGACTTCGTGCGTGGCCAGTGAATGGTCAGTGGAGAGCCGGGAGCGGTCGTAACGGCCGTGCCAGACATGAGATTACGGGGCCGTGACCAGCACATTTGGAGCGATGGGACGCACCGGAGGGAGTCTCGCCGTCCTCCTAAAGCGGGTGTCGCGCGTTCGAATCGCGCCGGGGGCACCAGTATCGCCGCAGGTCAGACCGGGTGGATTTCCGGTGGATGCGGTTGTTCGAGGCGCTGGGATCAGGCGCGTGGTCAGTGAATGGCCAGTGGCGCACGGCCCGGGGCGGGTTCTGACAGTCTCCGGGCGAGGCTGAGCATGTCACATGCATCCATCGCTTCTGGTGGTTACGACTGGTCGTGGCTCCTGCCGCGTGGATGACCTGGAATGTGGCCGATACCCGCTTCACCTGTGAGGGTATCGGGCCCCTCCTGCTGGTGCGCGATGTGTCCGAGCTCTGTGGTGATTACGGGTGGTCGGGCCGGCGCCCCGGCTTCGAGATGAACCGGGCGGTGCCGTCAGACAGGCGGGGCCTCAGAGCCCGTAGGCCTTCGGCGCAGGATGTGAGAGCGCGGGGAGGGAGGAGATGGACCGGAACTGGACCGTGCACGCCAGCGCTGGAGTGTGCCCCGGGCCCCGCGAGACTGCGGATCCGGGGATCGCAGGAGTACGGACGCTGGTTCGCGAATGTACAGGCACTGAGGCTGGGCGAGGCGCAGGGTCGTGGGGGCCTTATGAAGCGCTGATTCTGAGCAGGAGAGGTTCCGAGCCGGCAATGTCAGGCGCGGTGACGGTGATGGGCTCAGTGCTGAGGTCCTCAGGCAGAAGGAGGGTGGTCTCGAAGGTCCCGTCCGGATCCACGGGCACCGCGCCGTCTTCGACGACCACCTCCTCGCCCTGGGTCACCACGATGGCAACAGTGGCGTACGCGGACATCTCGCCCTGGGGGGTGCCGTTTGCCGAGGTGTCGACGCATCCGTCGAAGAACCCGGTGCCGTTGATCTCCAAGCGCTCTCCTGGCGAGGCCACTGCCTGTTGGGCGATGACTCGTGGCGCCTCGCACCCCCCTGCGGAGGAGTCGGCGGCCTCGCCGCCGCATCCCGCCGACGCCACAGTGGCACCCACGGTGAGGAGGCAGGTGAGGCGACGGCGTCTCGCGGTCATCGTGGGATCGGTCCGTCTTGCCCACGCCGTCCTGCGACCGCGTGCAGTTCGAAGCGCAGGCCGAGCGCGTTGGTCACCTTCAGGAGTGTAGACCAGGTCGGGTTGCCTCCGCGGAGAGCGCCTGTACAGTCCGTCCCGGCTCATCCCGACCCGACGGGCGAGTTCGCTCATGTTCTGGGAGCGGGCGATCGCGCCGAGGGCGCGGGGGACCGCGGTCGGGTCCTCGTCGGAGTCTTGGAGGGCGATCTCGAGGTAGGTGGCGACGTCGTCGAGGTTGCTCAGGTGGTCGGCGGCGTCGAAGCGCATGTACTTCTCACTCATGATCATTGCGTGCCACGGCTGTCCTTCAGTTTCAGCAGCCACGTCTCGAACTCATCGGGCTCGACGACGTCGAACAAGTGTCG
>RZYE01000177.1 GCA_009930425.1 Actinomycetota bacterium
GGTGGTCTTGACGACGGTGCCGATGAACCGCTCCCCCACCTCGGGCATCTGCGGGTTGGCGATGGCGTTCACCATGGCGCGGGCGGCCTCGGCGGACGGCCCGTCGATGGCGCCGATGTAGACGGTGCCGTCGTCTTCGATGGTGAGGTCGGCGCCGGTCTCCTCCTGGATCTGGTTGATCATCTTGCCCTTCGGCCCGATGACCTCGCCGATTTTGTCGATCGGGACCTGCACCGTGATCACGCGCGGCGCGGTGGGGGCCATCTCGTCCGGGGTGTCGATGGCCTCGTTCATCACGTCGAGGATGTAGAGCCGCGCCTCGCGGGCCTGGGTCAGGGCCGCGGCCAGCACGGAGGCGGGGATGCCGTCGAGCTTGGTGTCGAGCTGGATCGCGGTGACGAACTCGCGGGTGCCGGCCACCTTGAAGTCCATGTCGCCGTAGGCGTCCTCGGCTCCGAGGATGTCGGTGAGGGCCGCGTAGCGCGTCTCGCCGTCCACGGTGTCGCTCATCAGGCCCATCGCGATGCCGGCCACCGAGGCCCGCAGCGGCACGCCCGCGTTCAGGAGCGAGAGCGTCGAGGCGCACACGGAACCCATCGAGGTGGACCCGTTGGAGCCGAGCGCCTCGGACACCTGCCGGATCGCGTAGGGGAACTCCTCGCGCGTGGGCAGGACGGGCATGAGCGCCCGCTCCGCCAGGGCCCCGTGGCCGATCTCGCGACGCTTGGGGCTGCCGACCCGGCCGGTCTCACCGGTCGAGTAGGGCGGGAAGTTGTAGTTGTGCATGTAGCGCTTGCGCGTCACGGGCGAGAGCGAGTCGATCTGCTGCTCCATGCGCAGCATGTTGAGCGTGGTGACGCCCATGATCTGGGTCTCGCCCCGCTCGAACAGCGCGGAGCCGTGCACGCGAGGCAGCACCTCGACCTCGGCCGACAGGGTACGGATGTCCCTCAGCCCACGGCCGTCCATGCGCTTGCCCTCGGTGAGCACTCGCGCGCGCACCATCTTCTTGATCACGGCGCGCACCGCGGCGGAGACCTCCTTGTCGCGACCCGCGAACTGCTCGGCGAGGTCGGCCAGGACGGCGTGCCGGATCTCCTCGAGGCGCGTCTCGCGCTCCTGCTTGTCACCGATCCGGATGGCCTCGGCGACGTCGTCGCGCACCCGGCCCTCGACCTCGCCCAGCACGTCGTCTTGGTAGTCGGGGAAGAGCGGGAACTCGGCGGTGGGCTTCGCGGCATCGGCGGCGAGCTGCATCTGGGCCTCGCACAGGGCACGGATGAAGGGCTTGGCGGCCTCGAGGCCGCCCGCCACGACCTCCTCGGTCGGGGCCGGGGCCCCACCCTGGATGAGGTTCCACGCGTTGTCGGTGGCCTCGGCCTCGACCATCATGACGGCGACGTCGTCACCGACGATGCGGCCCGCGACGACCATCGAGAAGACGGCGCGCTCCAGTTCGGAGTAGCGAGGGAAGGCGACCCACTGGCCGTCGATGAAGGCGATGCGCACCCCACCGATCGGCCCGGAGAAGGGCAGGCCGGAGATCTGGGTGGACATGGACGCGGCGTTGATGGCGACCACGTCGTAGGCGTCGTCCGGGTTGATCGCGAGGATGGTCTCGACCACCTGGACCTCGTTGCGCAGTCCCTTGACGAACGCGGGACGCAGGGGCCGGTCGATGAGGCGGCACGCGAGGATGGCCTCGGTGGTGGGACGGCCCTCACGGCGGAAGAACGATCCGGGAATGCGCCCGGCCGCGTAGTGGCGCTCCTCGACGTCGACCGTGAGCGGGAAGAAGTCGAACTGCTCCTTGGGGTGCTTGCCCACCGTGGTGGCGGACAGCAGCATGGTGTCGTCGTCCAGGTAGACGGTGGCCGAGCCGGCGGCCTGGCGGGCCAGGCGGCCCGTCTCGAACCGGACGGTTCGCCGTCCGAACGAGCCGTTGTCGATGGTCGCCTCGGCGAACCTGATTTCGGGACCCTCCATGGGGTTCCTCCGTTCTGCTTCGACCGTGCCACCGGGCGGCCATCGATCGAAGCACACGGACACGTGACGTTCCGGGAGCCACTACCGAGGACCGGACCATGGGCGCGGTGCTGGGGGTGGTGTGTGAAGTTGTGTGCGTGGCCGGCCGTGGCCGGCCACGCAGGGGTACTAGCGGCGCAGGCCGAGGCGCTCGATCAGCGAGCGGTAGCGCTCGATGTCCACGTCCGCGAGGTATCCGAGCAGGCGGCGGCGCTGGCCGACCAGGAGCATCAAGCCGCGGCGGGAGTGGTGGTCGTGCTTGTGGGTCTTGAAGTGTTCGGTGAGGTCCTTGATCCGCTGGCTGAGCAGCGCGATCTGGACCTCGGGGGAACCGGTGTCACCCTCGTGGGTGGCGTACTCGGCGATGATCTTCTGCTTCACGTCAGGTGCGAGGGGCACGTGTTCTCCTTCATGGGTTTCGTTGCACGGAGCGCCGGGGCCTGTCCACCCGGGCGATTGAGTCGCCGTGGCCGGTATGACGGCTCTCCCAGTTTACCAGCAGCTCCCAGCCGCCCGCGTCGCGGGAACGGCGTGAGGGCACTCACGCCCGGTCGGCGGTGCGGGCAGGATGCGGCACGGCGGGATGGGGGACGCCGAGCAGGTCCGCGGTCCGCTGCACGTCGTCCGCCATCTGCATGAGCAGCGGCTCGATGCCCCCGAAGGTGAGCATCGGACGGATCCAGTGAGTGAACTCCACGGTGACCACGTGGTCGTAGAGGTCGAGGTCGTGCCGTCCGAGGACGTGAGCCTCCACCGACCTCTTCTCGCCGTCGAAGGTCGGGTTCGTCCCCACCGAGATGGCCGCCGGGTACCGGACCCCACCGTCGGTCAGCCACCCCGCGTACACGCCGTCGGCGGGAACCACTCCGATGTCGTCGGTGTCGAGGTTCGCCGTCGGGTAGCCGAGCTGCCGGCCCCGCCGGGCGCCGTGTACCACCTCACCGCGGACCAGGTGAGGCCTGCCGAGCACGCGGGCCGCTGTGGCCACGTCACCGCCGGCGAGCGCCTCCCGCACCCACGTGGAGGACCACCGCCGGCCGGTCTCCGGATCGAGGAGGTCGCGGAGCACCACGGCCTCGAAGCCGTGGTGGCGGCCCAGCTCGCGCAGCGTGTGCTCGTCCCCCGAGTTGCCGGCGCCGAACCGTGCGTCCTCGCCCACGACGACGGCGCGCGCGTGCAGGAGGTCCACGAAGTACTCGGTCACGAACTGCTCGGGGCTGAGGCGGGAGAACGGGAGCGTGTACGTCACCAGGAGCGTGGCGTCCATCCCGAAGGACTCGAGCGCCGCGAGCCGCTGGCCGAGGCTGGTGAGCTGGATGTGGTACCGCTCGGGGTGGTGCACGAGGAGGGGGTGTGGCGTGAACGTCATCGCGACGGCGGGGACACCGAGGCGGTGGGCCAGCTCGCGCGTCCGGCTCACAACGGCCTGGTGGCCACGGTGCATGCCGGCGAACATGCCGAGCGTGACCACCGAGCCCGTGAGCGGGGGGACCTCCTCGGGCCCGTGCCAGACCTGCACTACCGGCCACCCTCCGCCGTGCGCACGCTTCTCATCCGCGATCCTCCTGACGACTCAAGCACGATTCTAGGCAGGGTCCACCACCAGCACGGCCCGCGCCTGCCCGTCCCGGTTCTCCACGAGCCCCACCAGGTGGCCGTCGGGGGCGAGCGCGGCGCTCAGTCCCGGCTCCGGTTCCGGGGCCAGCGGCCGGCCGACCCGGAGGGCCGCCGTGGCGGCGTCGTCGAGCCGGAGGGTGGGGAAGCAGCGCACGGCCGCCTCCGTCATGCTGGTCAATGGGGGTGCCCCGTCCACGGACTGGTCCGCGATCTCCTGGAGCGTGCGTGCCTCGCCGACCTCGAACGGGCCGACCGCCGTCCGGCGCAGCGTGGTGAGGTGTCCCCCGACCCCGAGGGCCTCCCCCAGGTCGCGCGCCAGGGCGCGCACGTACGTGCCGGACGAGCACTCCACAATGACGTCGAGGTCGACGACGGCGGTCCCGTCCGCCGCGACGTCGTCCCGGCGACCCGCCACCTCCAGCCGGTGCACGGTCACCGGCCTGGCCGGCAGGCGCACGTCCTCGCCGGCGCGGACGCGCGCGTAGGACCGCTGGCCGCCGACCTTGATCGCGCTGACGGAGGACGGCACCTGGAGGATGTCCCCGCGCAGTCCCGCGAGCGCCCCCTCAAGGTGGGGAAGTGCGTCGTGCACCCCGGCAGCGGCCGTGACCTCGCCCTCGGCGTCGTCGGTGAGGGTGGCCTGACCGAGGCGGATCGTCGCGAGGTAGGTCT
>RZYE01000178.1 GCA_009930425.1 Actinomycetota bacterium
CCGAGCGTGTAGCGGAGGTAGGTGCGGCCGCCCTTGAAGGCCGCCGTGCTGCCGTTGTGGACCACGAGGGGCCACGTGGCGAGCGTCAGCAGCTCGTAGAACAGGAAGAACGTGAACAGGTTGCCGGCGGAGGCCACGCCCATGGTGGCGGCCACGCAGAGGCTGAAGAACCCGAAGAACCGTGCCCGGTTGGGCGAGTTCTCCAGGTAGGCGATCGCGTAGATGGTGGTCACCAGCCAGAGGACCGCGGACAGCGTGGAGAACAGCAGGCTGAGGGCATCGGTGCGGAGGACGAGTTCGAGGGTGGGCAGGAGTGCGAGCCGGAACTCCGGTTCGCGCCCGTCCAGCACCAGCATCGCGATGACGCCGATGAGAACGAGCTTCAGCACCGCGGCCCCGATGTTGAGCGTGATGCGCAGGACCTGGCGCTTCTCCCCCGCGGCGAAGATCAGCACGCCGGCGAGCAGCGAGACGGACATGACGGCCAGCGGGAGGATCGAGTCGAAGGTGGTGGTCACGGGCTCACCCCCGGCGGGAGGCCCATGTTGACGAACTGGACGAACGGGGCCCCGGTGACGCCCAGCGCAATGGCGACGAGCGCGAGCCCGAGGGCGGCGAGGCTGGCGGTGCGCGGCGGCGCGGCGAAGGTGGGGGCCTCGACCTCGGCGGAGCGGAACGAGGTCAGCACGATCACGCGGAACACGTACGCCGCGGCGAGGAGGCTGCCGACCAGCAGCACGGCCATCCAGATCCAGCCCTCCTGCTCCCATGCCGCGGTCAGCAGCAGCCACTTCGCGAGGAAGCCGCCGCTCGGGGGCAGGCCCATGATGCTGACCCCGGCGAGGCCGAAGGCGAACAGGTCGAGCGGCGTCCTGCGGTCCAGGTTTCCGATGCGCCGCAGGTCGTCCGTTCCGAAGGCCCGCAGGATGTTGGCGGCGGCGAGGAACATGGCCGCCTTGGCGACCCCGTGGGACACGATCTGGAGCGTTGCCCCCCGGAACCCCTGGGCGCTGGCGAGCGGGAAGATGAGCATGATGTAGCCGAGTTGGGCCACCGTGGAGTAGGCGACCATCATCTTCAGGCGTTCCTGCGTGAAGGCCGCGATGGACCCGTACAGGATCGCCGCCGCGCCGAGCGCGCCGAGGACCACGCCGGCGTCGTCGAGCGCCCAGGTCTCCCCCGTCCAGAACCAGAGGCGGACGAGGATGTAGAGGGTGGTCTTCACCACGAGCGCGGACAGCACCGCGCTCACCGGTCCGGGGGCGTTGCCGTGGGCAGCGGGCAGCCAGACGTGCAGCGGGAAGATGGCGGACTTCAGGAGCAGCCCCATCACCAGCAGGGTGATGGCCACGACTGCCAGCGGCCCGCCCTGGAGCCGGTCGCCGAGCTGGTAGAGGTCGAGGGTGCCGGCCTGGCCGTACAGCATGCCGGTGGCCAGCAGGTAGAGCAGGGACGCCAGGAGCCCGAGGAGGAGGTAGCGCATCGCGGCGAACATCGCGTCCGGCTTGCCCGCCAGGGTGATCATGCCCACCGCGCTCAGCGTCACCAGTTCGAGGGTGACGTACAGGTTGAACAGGTCCGCCGAGAGGAACAGGGCGTTGATGCTCCCCAGGAGGATGAGCCACAGGGCCCAGAAGGTGGTGCTGCGCGCCTCGGTGATGCGGAAGCTCGTGATCGAGTGGAGCGTGACGCCCAGCCCCACCACCGCGTTGAGCCACAGCATCAGGATCGCCAACGCGTCCACCCGCCACCGGATCCCCAGCGGCGCCTCCCAGCCGCCGATCGCCACCTCGACGACGCCGCCCGCCCAGACCTCCGCCGTCAGCGGTACCAGCAGCGCCGGCATCGCGAGGAGAACGCCGAGGGCGACGGCAAGGGCGGCCCGCCCCCGTACCACCAGCACCAGCAGGGCCGCGAGGATGGGGAGGAGCACGAGGAGTGCGGGCAGGATGGCGATCATTCGTCCAGGTCCGTCCGGCCGGTCTCGCGGAAGATCCGTACGAGCAGGGCGAGGGCGAACGCCGTCGAGGCGACCGCGATGACGATCCCGGTGAGCACGAGGGCCTGGGCGACCGGGTCAGGGGCGGTTGCGGTGCCGCCGGCCGCGGCCACGATGAGGATGAACGCGGCACTGCCCATGACGTTGAGCGCGATGATCTTGCGCAGCAGGTGGCGGGACATGAGGACGCCGTAGAGTCCGACGGCGAACACCGCCGCGGCCGCGATCACGTACGCGCCGCTCACGGGGCACCCCGCCGGAGGTGGTCGGAGCGGGCGAACAGGAGCGTGAGCGTCACCGCGATCGAGATCATCATGGCGGTCTCGACGAGGTAGATCGCCCACTTGCCGGGCATGTCCAGGAACGGGCGCCCCACGAGGGTCACGCCGAGGCCCACGAGGATGAAGACGCCGACCCCGGTGACCACCAGCAGCGAGGTGAGGCGGCCGGTCTCGACCGCGGGCAGCAGGCGGCCGCTCAGGACGAGCAGCACGCCGGCCGCGGCGAGGACCGCTCCGCCTTGGAAGGCGCCGCCGGGCTGGTCGGCGCCCACCACGAGGAGGTGGACGGCCACCACCACGGACAGCGGGACCACCAGGAGCAGCATCCCGTTCAGGACCGGGGTGGAGCGCGGGATGGTGACCAGGTCGTCCGGCGGCACGTCCGCCCGCACCGCGCGGGCGCCGAGCAAGGCCACGAGGAGCACGACCATCTCGAGGAGGGTGTCGAGGTTCCGGAAGACGAGCAGCACGCCGGTGACGGGGTTGCCGAGCCCGGTTCCCGGGAGCTCGGCGAGCACCTGGCTCCCGGCGGTGTCCCCGACCGGCGTGGCCGTGACCGTGACCCAGCCGATCGCGATGGCGAGCGCGCCGGCGAGGAGCGCCTCGACGACGGCGACCCGGGGCCGCGACGCCAAGCGGTCCTCCGCCTCCTCCCCGCCGATCGTGACAAGGCGGCGGTAGGCGACGAGGAGGAGTGCACCGGTGAGCCCGGCGCCGATCGCCGCCTCGGCGAGGGCGACGTCGGGTGCGCCGAGCCGCGCCCACACGAGCGCGACCACGAGCCCGAAGAAGACGAAGGCGACGATCGCGTCGAAGATGCGGCGGCTCGCGATGACGATCACGCTCATGGCGACCAGGGCCAGGGCGAGCAGCGGGTCGAGGACGGCTCCCATCACCCCTCCTCAGTGGTCCGGGCGTGCCGGGCGAGGAGGGACGCCGAGGTGGTGGCGGTGACGAGGCCGGCCACCCACACGAGGAGGATGAGGAGCACGGCGCGGACGCCGTCGGCGAGCAGCGCCATCGAGAGGCCGACGAGGAACAACCCGACGTTGTCCGCCTTGGTCAGCGCGTGCAGGCGGGTGAAGACATCGGGGAACCGCAGGAGGCCGATCGTTCCCGCCCCGTAGAAGGCGCAGCCGAGGGCCAGCAGGACGAGGGCCACTCCCTCCAGCGGGGTCACGGCTCGCCCTCCTTCGGGGAGCGGCCCGTGAAGGCGAGCGTGATCACCGCGGCCAGCAGCACGAACAGCAGGGCGACGGTCCGCAGGGCGGGCAGGTCCATCCACTGCGCCATGATCAGCAGCATGGCCACGGTGGTGGAGCCGAACAGGACGGCGGGGAGGATCCGGTCCGTGACGGTCGGCCCGCGGACCACGCGCCACAGGCCCGCGACGAGGTTCACCAGCAGGAACACCGTCGCGGCGCCGAGCCCGTACTCGATCATGGCGCCGGGATGCCGAAGAGGCGGGCGACGCGGGCCTCCAGCGCGCGGGCCTCGGCGGTGGTGTCCCCGACCAGGGAGTGGAAGAGGAGGGTGTGCCCGTCGGCCTCCACGTCCACGCTGAGCGTGCCGGGCAGGAGGCTGAGGGTGCCCATCAGGATCCCGAGGGGAAGGCCCGCGGGCAGGTTCGGCCGGTACCGGTGGAAGCCCGGCTCGATCGGCATCGCCGGACGCAGGGCCCGCCCGGCGACGTCGACCGCGCCCCGGAGCGACTCCGCGACGAAGTAGCCGAGGAAGAGGACGGCCTGGACGGGGCGGACGCGCGGCAGGTGGGACTGGGCCATCAGGGCGGGGACGAGGGCCGCGACGGCGGCCGTCAGGACCCCCACCACGAGGAAGTCCAGGCCGTTCAGCAGCACCCAGGTCAGGAGCAGCCCGACGAAGGCGGCCGACCACCAGCCACGACGGTTGACGGGGGCGGACGCCTGAGCAGAGTGCCCGGCGAGCGACATGACTCCATTTTAGGTGAGGGGCCAGCTTTCCCCCACCGGTGAGTCACCAGTTGGTCAAGTCATCGCCCGCCG
>RZYE01000023.1 GCA_009930425.1 Actinomycetota bacterium
CGACAAGGGCGTCACCCTCGCCCGCTCGAAGAACCTGATCTCCCTCCAGCGCCGGCTCGCCGACCAGACCCGCGACGCCGTCCGGCAGGTGGTGCGCGGGGCAGTCGCCGCGGCCAGGGAGGACGATGCCGGGCGGCGGGGGAAGGGACGGGGCGGGCGCGCTCAACCGGCGGCCGGCGGGGCCGCAGGCAGCGGACCCGCGAGCAGCAGCGCCGCGGCAGGCGGGGCAGGCGGCGGCCCGGCGTCGTCGTTCCTCGAACAGCCCGCACTGGCCGACTGGCCGGTGCTGGGGGACACGCCTGGGACCGGGACCGGTGACCTCCTGCCCGCCACCGTCACCTTCACCGGGCCGGGAGGGTTGGAAGTCCGGGGATATCCGGCCCTTGCGGTGGAGAGGGAGTCGGGCGCGGCAGTCCCACGTGTGTCCCTGCGCGTCATGGCGAGCGCGGCGGACCAGGCGCGCGCCCACCCCGGTGGCGTGGTCAGGCTCGCGCTCGGGAAGGTGTCGCTCGGCACCGAGCGGATCACCACCCGGTGGACCGGCGCGGATGCGCTCACCCTGGCCGCCTCGCCGTACCCGACCACCGCCGCCCTGGTGGCGGACATCCAGCTCGCAGCCGCAACCGCGCTCGCGCGCGAGTGGGCCGCCACGCACGTGCGGCTGGATGCGGTGCGGTCCCGCGCCGACTTCGACTCCCTCACCGCCTTCCTGCGGGACCGCCTGGAGGATGAGGTGTACCGGACGGTCGGGGTAGTGGTGAAGGTGCTGGCCGCGTGGCGCGAGGCCGATCGGGTGATCCGGGGTGCGACGTCGCTGGCGCTGCTCGACGTGGTCGCGGACGTGCGCGCCCAGGTGTCCCGGCTGGTGTATCCGGGTTTCATCGCAGCGACCCCGCCCGACCGGCTGCACCACCTCCCGCGCTACCTGAACGCGGCGCGCGTCCGGGTGGAGCGGGCTCAAGGCGGGGCGGCCCGCGCCGATGCGGCGAACGCGTGGGTGGTGGGCACCCTGGAGGACGATCTCGAGGTGGCGCGGGAGGCCACCGCCCGGATGGCGCCCGACCCGGCGCGGGACCGGACGTTGGCCGAGGTGCGGTGGCTGATCGAGGAACTCCGGGTCAGCCTGTTCGCACAGCAGCTCGGCACCCCGGTGAAGGTGTCCGACAAGCGGATCCGCAAGGTGCTCGACGCGCTGTGAGAACGGTGCCCGGCTCACCACGACGATCGCGCTGGACGTGGCCGGAGCACGAGCGGTTACCCTTGGGGGGCGCCCTGCACGAGGAGGACAACCATGAGCCAGCCCACCGGCAACCAGCCCCACGGCGAACAGCGCCCCGAGAGCCCTCCGCCCGGCGGACCGTCCTACGGGCAAGGATCGTACGGGTCCTACGGCCAGGGCGGGTACGGGCCGTCGCCGTCCGGGTACGAGGCCCCCTCCTACAGCTACGGCCAGCCACGCCGGACGAACGTGCTCGCCATCGTCTCCCTGGTGACGTCCCTGATCGGCATCGGGATCGTCGGGATCATCACCGGTCACATCGCCCGGAGGCAGATCCGCGCGTCCGACGAGTCCGGTGACGGCATCGCGCTCGCCGGCCTGATCATCGGGTACATCGTCACGGTGGTCGAGGTGATGTTCCTCTTTGCTGTCTTCGGCCTCCTCATCGTGGCATCCACGCAGAGCGGCTGACACCAGCGCATCGGCACTATTCCGGGCTGGCACCACGCCGGGCTGGCACAACGCCGGGCTGGCGACCGGCAGTCCACACGTCGTTGGAGGGTCCGCCCCTCCACACCCGCCGCGGCGGAGGTCCGAGACTGTCGGCGGCGCGGCCTACGATTTCGAACGTGGACCTGAGAGACGTACGACTCCTCGCGACCGGGCTGATGTCGCAGCACGGTGTGGGCGACTGGCAGCTGGGCTGGGACAACGCCCGCACCCGCGCGGGGATGTGCCGGTTCGGCACGCGCACGATCAGCCTCTCCAGACCCCTGATGGCGCTCTACGAGCCGGAGCAGGTCCGCGAGGTGGTCCTCCACGAGATCGCCCACGCGCTGGTGGGCCCGAAGCACAATCACGATTCCGTGTGGCGGGCGAAGGCCCGGGAGATCGGCTCCTCCGGCGCTCGCGCACTCCCGGCGGACTCCCCGCGGCCGCCGGCACCGTGGGTGGGCCGGTGCCCGCTCGGCCACGAGTTCCACCGGTACAAGCGGCCGCCGGCGCGGTCCTCCTGCTCGCGCTGCTCCTCCCGCTTCGACGCACGCTTCCTGCTGGAGTGGCACCGCCACGCACAGGCTCCCCCCGCGCACGCACCGGTGGGAGGTGCCCAGCCCGAATAGGCTACGTGGCGGATCATTGGGGGTGTCAGGAGGTGGTATGACGTCAGCAGCGGCTCCCGGGGGGCACGGGACGGGCCTGCCCGCACCCGGCCACTCCCTGCCGGGGCCCGGCGCGCCGCCGGGCCGGAGCGCACGGCGCCGCCGGGAGGCCGCGTCCGCCTGGGCCCTCCTGGTCCCGAGCCTCATCGGAGTGGGGCTCTTCCTCGTGGTCCCGGTCGGGGTGGTGTTCGCGCTCTCGCTCATGGAGTGGGACCTCATCTCCGAGCCACGCTGGGTGGGCGCTACCCACTACGGCGAGCTGCTGGGCGATGCCCGGTTCTGGAACTCGATCGCGGTGACCGGCAGGTTCGTGGTGCTGGCCATCCCCACGTCGATCGCGCTCGGGCTGCTGCTCGCGGTCGCGCTGAACCGGGGGTTGCCGGGCACGCGGGCGCTGCGCACCCTCTACGTGCTGCCGTGGGTGGGCGCCCCGCTGGCCCTCGGCGTGGTGTGGCGCTGGCTGTTCGACCCCTCCCAGGGCGCCGTCAACGTCCTCTTCGGGCGCCGGATCGAGTGGATGTCCGATCCCGCGCTGGCCCTCCCCGCGGTGGCCTTCGTGTCCGTGTGGTCCTCGGTGGGCTACATCTCCCTGTTCTTCCTCGCCGGCCTCCAGCAGATCCCCATCTCCGTGTACGAGGCCGCGAAGCTCGACGGCGCCGGCTCTGTCCGCCTCCTCTGGTCCGTCACGTTGCCCCTCCTGCGCCCCACCACCTTCTTCATCACCGTCACCTCGGTGATCTCCTCCTTCCAGGTCTTCGACCTCGTCTACGGGCTCACCGGCTCCGCGGCCGGGTATCCGTCCGGCAGCACCGACGTGATCGCCGCGCGGATCTACCAGGAGGCGTTCGTCTCCCTGAACCTCGGACGCGCCTCCGCCATGGCGGTCATCCTCTTCGCCGTCCTCGTGGTCGTGACGCTCATTCAGCAGCGGTGGTTCTCCACCCGGATCACCTACGACATGTCATGACAACGCCGCACGCTCCCACGCCTCCCGGCCCGCACCCGCCAAGCGGGCCGCCATCGCCCACGCCACCGCACGCCCCCGCCGCAGCATGGGGGCGACGCCGCCGCCCCCTCTCGCGGGCCGCCGCGACGCTGCTCACCTACCTGCTCCTGATCGCCGGAGCGGCACTCATGCTGCTGCCGTTCGCGTTCTCGGCGATGACGGCACTGAAGACGCCCCGGCAGTTCGCCACCACGCCCCCGCTCACCCTCCCGGATCCGGTCACGCTCGAGAACTTCGCGGTCCTGTTCACGGAGCGGGAGTTCTGGATACCGATCGTGGTCACCGCGCAGGTGGTGGTCGTGATGGTGGTGGGCCAGCTCGTCTCCTCGGTGCTGGCGGCGTACGCGTTCGCCACCCTCCAGTTCCCCGGCCGGGACCTGCTGTTCTGGGTGTACCTGTCGACGCTGATGATCCCAGCGGTGGTGACCCTGATCCCGCTCTACGTCATGGTGACCGAGGTGGGGTTGAAGAACACGTTCTGGGGACTCGTGCTGCCGCTCGTGTTCGGCTCGCCCTACGCGATCTTCCTCCTGCGGGAGAACTTCCGCTCGGTCCCCGGCGAACTCCTCGACGCCGCCCGCCTCGACGGCGCCGGCACACTCGCCCGGCTGTGGCACGTGGTCCTCCCCCTGAACACGCCGATCATCGCCACCCTCACCCTCATCACCGTGGTGACCCACTGGAACAACTTCATGTGGCCGTCCATCATCGCGCCGGCCCCCGAGTGGCGAGTCGTCACCGTGGCCACGGCCGCGTTGCAGAGCCAGTACTCCGGCAACTGGACCCTCGTCATGGCCGCGACCACCATCGCCCTGACCCCCCTCGTCCTCCTCTTCCTGGCGTTCCAGGACCAGATCACCCGCTCGATCGGGGTGACAGGGGTGCGGTAGCCACCGCCGGTGCAACCGTCTCGGGCGCACCCGATCCACCCCGGGTCCTCCCAGCCTCCTCACAGGAACCGGGCCTAGCGTCAGGCTCGAACTCGTCAAAGGAGACCGCGTGCTGTTCACCTACGCGCGGCGGGAACTGACCCGCCGCCGACGCCAGACGATCATCGTCGCCGCAGGCCTGGCCATCGCCGTCGCACTCGTGATGGTGGTGAACTCGGTCTCGACCGGGGTCCGAAGCGCCCAGGCCGACGTCCTGACCTCCATCTACGGGGTGGGCACGGACATCACCGTCACCCAGCGCGGCGAGTTCGCCGGCATGGGCGGCCGGATGTTCGAGTTCAACCAGGACCAGGGCGCCACCGACGAGGAGGGCACCACCCGCCTCGACTCCAGCGTCCTCATGCTCACCCGCGGGGCCGCCGCGTTCCCCTCCACGGGCCTCGCCGCGATCGAGGCCGTCGACGGCGTCGCCGGGGCCGCCGGGGCGCTCGAACTCGAGCTCGTCGACTTCTCCGGGGAGCTGCCGGGCATGGGCGCCGAGAGCGCACCCACCCCTGAACCCGGGACCGGCCCACGGGAGGGCGACCCGGATGCCGAGGCCCGCAGCGGCTTCGGCGGCGGCGCGTTCAGCCTCGACCAGACCACCGTGACCGGGGTGGAACCCGGCGCCGTCGACCTCGGTCCGCTGGCCTCGGCGACGCCCTCGGAGGGGCGCCTGCTCGAGGAGGCCGACGCCGGGGCCCGTGTCGCCGTCCTCTCGGCCGTCTACGCCGAGGCCCAGTCGCTGGGCGTCGGGGACACGATCACCGTCTCGACGGCGGAGCTCGAGGTGGTCGGCGTCGTCGACTCCACCACCGTCACCGACCTCCCGGACATCCACCTCCCCCTCGACGTCGCCCAGTCGCTCGCCGGCCTGGAGGACCAGGTGAGCGAGGTCTACATCCAGGCCGCGAGCTCCACGGAGGTGGATGCCGTGGCCGCGGGCATCGAGTTGGCCCTGCCGGACGCCACGGTGTCCACCCAGTCCGAGCTGGCGAACTCCGTCTCCGGGACGGTGTCCTCGGCGTCCTCGCTGCTCTCCAGCTTCGGCACGTGGCTCTCGCTGGCCGTCCTCCTGGTGGCCTTCCTGATGGCCGTGCTGTTCACCGTGGCGGGCGTGAACCGCCGCACCCGGGACTTCGGCACCCTGAAGGCGATCGGCTGGTCGGACCGCCGGATCACGGGGCAGGTGGCCACCGAGTCCCTCCTGCAGGCCACCCTCGGCGGGGCCGTGGGTGTGGCACTGGGACTCGGGATCGTCGGGGCCGTGAACGCGCTCGGCATCACGCTCTCCGGCACCACCGGCACGTTCGCGATGGGTGGCGGGCCGGGCAGCGGACGCGGCCAGGGCCTCCCAGAGGGCGGCACCCCGGGACTGGACGGGCCGGGAGCGGCGCTCGGCGACGCCGTCGACGTGGTGCTCTCCAGCCCCATCGACCTGGCGATGGTGGGAATCGGGTTCGGCGTGGCACTGCTCGGTGGACTCCTCGCCGCCGCCATCGGCGGCTGGCGGGCTGCCCGGCTGCGGCCGGCCGAGGCACTGCGCAGCGTGGAGTGAAGGGACTGACATGTACGACCTGAGGAACGTCACGAAGAGGTACGCGGGAACGCGGGCGGTGGTGGCGCTGGACGACGTCTCGCTCGAGATCCCGGACGGCCAGATGGTCGCGGTCCAGGGCCCGACCGGTGGCGGGAAGTCCACACTCCTCCAGATGCTGGGCGGCATGGACCGGCCCAGCGAGGGCAGCGTGGAACTCGCCGGCAGGGACCTCGCCGGCCTGTCCGGAGGCGAGCTGGCGCGGGTGCGCGCCCACGAGGTGGGGATCGTCTTCCAAACCTTCAACCTGCTCGCCACCCTGTCCGCCGTGGAGAACGTGGAGACCGCGCTGGTGCCCGCGGGGGTGCCGCATGAGGAACGCCGTGCCCGTGCGCGCGAGGCGCTCGGGAGCGTGGGCCTGGCCGATCGTGCCGACCACCTGCCGGGTGAGCTCTCCGGCGGGGAGCAGCAGCGCGTGGCGCTGGCACGGGCCCTGGTCAAGAAGCCGCGTGTCCTCCTGGCGGACGAGCCGACCGGCAACCTCGACGTCGGCACCCGTGACGAGATCATGGACCTCATCGAGGAGCGCTGGCGGGCGGAGGGCCTCACCATCGTGCTCGTGACCCACGACCCCCGGGTCGCGGAGCGTGCGGAGCGGAGGCTCCAGATCGTCAAGGGCCGGGTGAGTGAGTCCGCCTGACAGTCTCACGTGACGGAGAACGGGCCACGCCAAGAGATCCCCATGAGAACGTTGCCAAAAAGCAATGCACTGTTGCCGGGCCGGACTGGAACTCCTGCCTGACGGGGGGAAAGATTGGATGGGGACGTTCGCCCCATTGCGAAGGAGTGACCAGATGATCTTCCCGAAGCGCGGTGCCGCTACCGTCGCGATCGCGGCCGCGACCCTCGTTCTCGCCGCCTGCTCTCCGGGTTCCGAGGACGTGGACGATCCCGCGTCCTCCGAGGAGACCGAGGCCACCGGCTCCACCACCGTGAAGTTCCGCCTCTGGGACGAGGTGGCCGCACCGGCCTACGAGGAGTCCTTCGATGCCTTCATGGCGCAGAACCCGGGCATCAAGGTCGAGGTGGAGGTGGTCCCGTGGGGCGACTACTGGGAACGCCTGCCCCTGGACCTGCAGTCCGGTGACATGGCCGACGTCTTCTGGACCAACACCTCCAACTTCGGACGCTATGCGGACAACGGCAATCTCCTGAACATCGACGAGGTCATCGGCGAGGACCACGACGAGTGGACCGAGTCCGTGGTGACGCTGTACCAGCGGGACGGTGCGCTCTGGGGTGTCCCCCAGCTCTGGGACTCGATCGCGCTCTTCTACAACGCCGAGATGGTGGAGGCCGCCGAGCTGGATCCGGCCGACCTCACCTGGGTCCCCGGTGGCGGTGAGGGTGACACGCTCCTTCCCGCAGCCCGCGCCCTGACCACGGACTCGGCCGGCCTCCACCCCGAGGAGGAGGGCTTCAACCCGGATGACCGGGTCACGTTCGGCTTCAACGCGCAGGCGGACCTCCAGGCCATCTACCTCGACTTCCTCGGGTCGGCCGGCGCCCGGTTCCAGGACGACGACGGCCAGTTCGCCTTCGCGTCCCCCGAGGGCGAGGCCGCGTTCCAGTACCTCGTGGACATGGTGAACACGTGGTACGTGGCGCCGTCCGCCGCGGACACGAACACGAACGGTGACATCACCCGCGACCTCTTCCTGCAGGGGAAGCTCGGGCTGTTCCAGTCCGGCCCCTACCACCTGCGCACCATCGCGGACAACGCCGAGTTCGAGTGGGGGCTCGCGCCCATGGTGGCCGGACCGGAGGGCCGCGTGAGCGTGGTGCACGGGGTCGCCGCGGTCGGCAACGCCGAGACCGAGAACCTCGACGCCACGGTGGCAGTGCTGAGGTGGCTCGGCTCCGCGGACGGCCAGGCCGCCCTGGCGGGACGCGGGATCGCGTTCCCGGGCGCCGTCGAGGCGCAGGACGCCTTCGTCGACTACTGGGCCAACCTGGGCGTGGACGTCCAGGTGTTCATCGACGCCGCCAACGGGCAGACCATCCCCGCACCGGTTGGCCCCCTGGTGGGCGCGGGCGCGAACGAGATCACCCCGATCCTGCAGGAGATGTTCCTCGGGAACATCCCGGTGTCCGAGGCCCTGGTGCGGGCCCAGGAGGCCGGGAACGAGGCGATGGAGTAGGGCTTCCGCTCCACTTGCCGGTCGCACGGGTGGCTCCTCGGTGAGCATCCACCCTCCGCAGGCGCATGAGCCCTCCGCAGGCACCTCAGCCCTCCCCAAACAACCGTGGGACCCAATGTTGGGGAAGTTCGTTTGCCCGGGCGGCAAAGGTTCTTCCCCGTCAATGGGTTAACGCCCGTTGAACGCGCTGACGTTGGGGGACATCGGCTGGGGGATATCGGTTGGGGGACGGTGGTCGGGGTGGCTGCCGGGACGGGATCCCGATGGACCTGATGGGTGGTGGGATACATCGCCACGAGCAGGCGCTGATGGGTGTGGGGCCCGCACGGCCGGCACAGAGCGTGCTCGGCAGCACCGCGCGGCGCCCGCTCCCCGGCGAGGGAGCGGGCGCCGCGCGGATCAGTGCCGGGCCGCGGATCAGTGCCGGGCCCCGGATCAGTGCCGGCTCAGGGATCAGTGCGGGCTCAGGGGTTCTGCCGCACCCGGCGCGCGGCCTCCACCATGTTCGCCAGCGACGGCTCCACCTCCGCGTACCCACGGGTCTTCAGCCCGCAGTCGGGGTTGACCCACAGGCGCCGGTCCTCGATCACGCCCACCGCCAGGCGCAGCTGGGCCTCCATCTCCTCCACGGAGGGCACTCGCGGGGAGTGGATGTCGTACACCCCGGGGCCGATGCCGCGGGCGAAGCCGTGCTCCTCCACCGGCTCGAGCACCTCCATGCGGGACCGGGCGGCCTCGATCGAGGTGACATCGGCATCGAGCCCGTCGATCGCGTCGATGATCTCGTTGAACTCGGAGTAGCACAGGTGGGTGTGGACCTGGGTGGACGGCTTCACCCCGGAGGTGGCGAGGCGGAAGGCCCGCACGGACCACGAGATGTACGAGGGCTGGTCCTCCGCACGCAGCGGCAGCAACTCGCGCAGGGCGGGCTCGTCCACCTGCACCACGCGGATGCCGGCCCGCTCGAGGTCGGCCACCTCCTCGCGCAGCGCCAGGGCCACCTGGTCCGCGGACACGGCGAGCGGCTGGTCGTCCCGCACGAAGGACCACGCCAGGATGGTCACCGGCCCGGTGAGCATGCCCTTCATCGGCTTCGCCGTCAGCGACTGCGCATACCGGGACCACTCCACGGTGATGGGCCCGCGCCGCCGCACCGCACCCCAGAGGATGGAGGGCCGCGTGCACCGCGAGCCGTAGGACTGGACCCAGCCGTGCTCGGTGGTCGCGAAGCCCTCGAGGTTCTCGGCGAAGTACTGGACCATGTCGTTGCGCTCGGCCTCACCGTGCACCAGCACGTCCAGCCCGAGCCGCTCCTGCAGTTCCACCACGCGGGCGATCTCGGCGCGCATGGCGGCGTCGTAGTCCGCGTCGGAGAGCGTGCCCGCCCGGTGCGCCGCCCGGGCGCGGCGGATCTCGCCGGTCTGCGGGAAGGACCCGATCGTCGTCGTCGGCAGGGCCCCGAGTCCGAGGTCCTCCTGCGCGGCCACGCGCTCCGCGTACGCCTCGCGGGAGCGGAAGGCGTCCGGCACCACCGGCACCTCGCCCGCCCGCACGCCGGGGTGGGCGGCCCGCCGGGCCCGCACCTCCACGGACTTCGCGATCTCGCCGGCGATGGCGCCGCGCCCCTCAGCGAGGCCGCGCGCGAGGGTGAGGACCTCGCCCACCTTCTGGTCGGCGAACGCCAGCCACGTGCGCAGCTCCGGGTACATGCCACCCTCGCGCTCGACGTCGTGCGGCACGTGCATCAGCGAGGTCGAGGTGGCCACGGACACCGGCGAGTCGTCGCCGAGGCGCGCCCCCAGCTCGCCGAGCTCGCCGAACGCCTCCTGCAGGTCCGCACGCCAGATGTTGCGGCCGTCGATGACGCCCGCCACCACGGTCTTGCCGGTGAGGATGTCCACGTCGTCCGGGATCTGGCCCTTGACCAGGTCCAGCCCGATCGCCTCGATCCGGGAGGCCGCGAGCGGCGGCAGCGCGTCGCCGAGCGGCCCGTAGGAGCCCACCACGAGGATCGCGGGGCGGTCGGCGAGCCCGCCGAGCGTCGCGTACGCCGACGACGTCGCCGCCACCGTCTCCTCGCGCGGCCAGGTGTCGGCGACGAGCGCGGGCTCGTCGAGCTGGACCCACTCGACCCCGGCGGCCGCCAGCGCGCGGAGCAGGTCGGCGTAGGCGGCGACGATGTCGTCCAGCCGGTCGAGGGGGGTGAAGTCCTCGGGTGCGCCGTCGGCGGCCTTGGAGAGCAGTGCGAGGGTGACGGGTCCCACCACCACGGGGCGGAGGCCGGGCGCCTCGGTGGCGAGGCGGACCACGCGGTCGTCGACGAGCCGGATGTCCGTGTCCGGGGAGATCTCGGGGACGAGGTAGTGGTAGTTGGAGTCGAACCACTTGGTCATCTCCAGGGGCGGGCGGTCGCCCACGCCGCGGGCCACGGTCCAGTAGGCGGTGAGGTCGAGGGAGCCGTCCTCGGCGCGCAGGTCGTCGAAGCGGGCGGGCACGATCCCGAGCGAGGAGGCGATGTCCCACACCTGGTCGTAGCCGGTGGCGTCCGCGGGAATGGAGTACGGCTCGGTGAGACCGAGCCCGGAGAGGCGCTCCCGTGTCTGGGCGCGCACGGCGGCGAGCGCGGCCTCGGTGTCCTCGAGGGTGGCGCGGCCGGCCCAGTAGGCCTCGACGGCCTTCTTGAACTCGCGGTCCCGGCCGATGCGCGGGTAGCCGAGGATGGTCGCGGCGGGGAACGTGGTCATGGGGTGTGTCCTTCGGTGGGGTTGACGGATGGGGACGAGGTGGTGACTGCGGGACCGGGTCCCTGCACGAGGCCGCGCCGGCACAGCTCGGCGTGGAGGGCGAGGGCGGGCCGGGCCTGGTTGAAGGTGAACACGTGCGCGCCGGGGGCGCCTGCCTCGAGCGCCCCCTGCACGAGGTCCGCGGTGGCGGCGATGCCGCGGAGCAAGCGTTCCTCCGGGTCGGGGACGTCGAGGCGGGCGACCAGCCGGGGCGGCGGTTCCACGCCGCTGAGAGCGGCGAGGCGGCGCAACCGCCCCGGGTCCGTGAGCGGGATGATGCCGGGCAGGATCGGGATGCTCACCCCGGCGGACGGGGCCTCGGCCACGAGCGCGGCGAACTCGGCCACGTCGTAGAAGACCTGGGTGATCGCGAAGTCCGCACCCGACTGCTGCTTGGCGCGCATCGTCACCAGTTCGCGGTAGCGCCGCTCGCCGTGGGCGTGGGGGTAGACGGCGCAGCCCACGGAGACGGGTCCGTCCACGAGTCCGGCGGCTCGGGCATCGGACTCCACGCGCCGGATGAGGCCCACGAGGTCGGTGGCCCGGTTCAGCCCGTCCGGGTGGGGTTCCCACTTCTTCCCGGGTTCCGGGTCCCCGCGCAGGGCGAGGAAGTCGCGCACGCCGGCGGCCAGCATCGCGCGCACCCGCGCGGCGAGCTCCGCCCGCGAGGTGCCGACCACGGTCAGGTGCGCCACCGCCGGGACGCCGCCCTCCGCGAGCAGCCGCTCCACGAGTTCGCGGGACGCCACCCGGCCGGCCCCGGTGGACGGGTAGGTGATGGAGAAGAACTGGGGCGCCGTCGTCGTCAGGGCCCGCACGGTCTCCCAGACGGCTGCCGCCTGGTCGGGGCGGCGCGGCGGGTAGAGCTCGTAGGAGAGGCGGGGCAGTCCCGGGCCGGGTGGGCAGCAGGTGGCGGCTCGGGTGCCCGGCCGGGGCGCGCCCGGCCGCTCCTCGCTCACGCTGCCCATGGCTCTCCATCGGTCCCGGCTGAAGCACCCGCACCGCCGTGGCGGCGGGGGTTGCTGCGGCGTCGTCGAGCCGGGTCTCTCGGCCGCTCTGGATGGTGTCCCCTCGATGATCGACCCCCGCCGCGAACCCCGGCCACGCCGGTCCATGGGATGAGACGGCGTTCCCACCATCCGGGAAGGCGGCCCCGAGCCGCGGCCTTTCGCCCCGATGTCCGCGTGCGGGGCCCGGCCGGACGCGCGGCGGACCGTAGACTCCACAGCATGGAGGAGGTGCCTGGACGCTCGGTCCCGCTGGCTGCGCGCTCGGCCCCGCGGCCGTCGACGCGCCGCACGGTGCAGCTCGTCGACGTCGAGGAGCAGCACATCCGCCGCCCGGGCGACCTCGTCTCGGCGATCATCGCCCTGGTGGGCATCTCGCTCGTGTTCCTGCTCGCCATCTACGGGCAGGCCACCACCACGGGGGTGGCCGAGGACGTCACCGACGTGGTCAACCGCAACCTGCGGCAGATCCTCCTCCTGCCCGTCACCGCGATCGAGGGCCTCGTGGTCTTCCTGGTGCCGGTGAGCGTGATCGTGTTCGGGATCGTGCGCCGCCAGTGGCGCACCCTCGTGGAGGCGCTGCTGGCCGCCGTCGCCGTGGCGGTGGTGGCGTGGGCGCTGAACGCCGCCCTGGAGATGCTCGAACCGGCCAGTGCCCTGCGCCTCGGCCTGATGCGCAACCCGCGAGGCGTCTCCGTCAGCGCGTTCGCACCGTTCGTGGCCGCGATCGCGGCACTGCTCACCGTGGCCGGCCGGGGTCCGAGCTCGCGGCTGATCCGCTGGTCCTGGAACTTCTTGTTCGTGGTGCTGGTGCTGGCGGTCCTGCAGGGCGACCAGACGATCGCGGGCGCCATCATCACGGTGCTGCTGGGGCGGATGGCGGGCTTCACCTCGCGGTGGATCGGCGGGGCGCGCTCCTCCCGGGCGGCGGGCCTCTCCCTCATCCGCGGGCTGAGGCGCGCGGGGCTGGACCCGGACCGGGTGGTCCGCCTCGACGCCCGCGAGGAACCGGTGAAGGCGTGGCTCGTCTCCTCCGACGCCCCCGTGGGCCACAACGCCCAGCTCCAGCTGGAGGCGGAGGGGATCGACGGCGTCGCCCGCCACGACAGCGGCGCCATCCCCCGCATCCCGTCCCGGTCCCCCCACGAGGAGCACCGGCTCGCCCAGCTCTCGGAGCTGATGCGGCTGCTGGACTCGGACCGCAGCGTGATCGTGGAGGACCCCCTGCCGATCCCCCCGGACGTGCGCGCGATCCTGGCGGAGCCGAGCGAGTCCCGGCACAGCTCCGAGTACCGCCTCTACGGGGTCTGGCAGAACGGGATGCGCTCCGACGTGATCGTGCTGGACGCCGACCGCCAGGTGGTGGGCCTGCTCACCACCCTGTGGGAGACGATCCGGATCCGCGGGGTCAACCGTCGCGTCACCCCCACGCTCCGCGAGACGGCGGAGCATGCGATCCTCATGTCCTTCGCGGCCTCCTCCGCCGGGGTGAACGTCCCGGAGATCCGGGGCATCGCCGAGGTGGACGAGTCCATCCTCATCGTCCAGCCGCACCTCCCTTCCCCCCGGACGTTCGCCCAGCTCGACGAGGTGGACGACGCGCTCCTGGACACGCTCTGGAACCAGATCCGCTCCGCCCACGACCGGGGCATCTCCCACCGGAACCTCTCCGCCTCCCAGGTCACCGTGGACGCCGAGGGCACCATGTGGATCCGGGGCTGGGACTCGGGCGAGATCGTCTCCTCCGAGCTGTCCCGGCGCTTCGACCTGGCCCAGGCCCTGACGATGATCGCGCTCAAGGTGGGTGTGGACAGGGCGATGCACAGCGCGAGCCGGAACCTCTCCCCCACGCAGCTCGCGTCCATCGCGCCGCTCCTGCAGGGACCGACCCTCCCGCACGAGACCCGCATGGCGATGGCACGGCAGAAGACCATCCTGCGGGACCTGCGCGGCGAGCTCACCAAGCTGATCCCCGAGGCCAGCGCGGAACCGCTGCCGCTGCGCCGGTTCAGCCTCCGCACCGTCCTCAGCGTCTCGCTCGTGCTGGTGGCCGGCGTGGTGGTGTTCGGCTCGTTCAACCTGAACGACGTCCTCGAGGGGTTCCGGCGCGCGAACCCGGTCTGGCTGGCCCTGGCCTTCGGATTCGGCCTGTCCACCTACTTCGGCGCCGCCCTCGGACTCGTGTCCTTCAGCCAGGAGAAGCTGGGACTCTGGAAGACCACGCTGGTGCAGATCGCCTCCTCGATCGTCTCCCTGGTGGCCCCGGCCGGAGTCGGTCCCGCCGCCATCGACCTGCGCTACCTCACGAAGCGGAAGATCGAGGCGCCGCTCGCGGTGGCCACGGTCTCCTTCACGATGGTCTCCCGCTTCGTGGTCACCGTGGTCCTGCTCGTGCTGGTCACGGTGTTCACCGGTTCCGCGGGCACCGTTGTCCTCCCGTCCATCTCCGTGGTGGTGGGGATCCTGCTGGTGGTGGCCCTGGTCGGCGCACTGGTGGCGATCCCCCGCATCCGCGCGTGGGTGTGGAAGAAGGCCCGGCCGGTGGTGCACCAGGTGTGGCCGCGGTTCGTCTGGTTGCTCGGCAACCCCCGCCGCCTCCTCCTGGGGGTGCTCGGCAACGCCATCATGTCCGCCGGGTACATCGTGGCGTTCGGGTTCACGCTGGCGGCCTTCGGGCACACCATGCCGGTGGCGTCCCTCGCGATCACCTACCTCGCGGCGAACTCGGCGGGCTCACTGGTGCCCTCCCCCGCCGGCATCGGCCCGGTGGAGGTGGCGCTGACCTCCGGCCTCACCCTGGCGGGCATCCCGTCCGCCACGGCCCTGTCCGTGGTCATCGTGTTCCGCGTGCTCACCCTCTGGGCCCGGGTGCCGCTCGGTTGGCTCGCGCTCCGCTCGCTCCAGCGGTCGAATGACCTCTGAGCCGACGGCGGCGCCCACCCGCCCCGACGGCTCGCGGGACGCCCGGCTGGGCCGGAACGCGGGGGCACGGCCCGTGGCGGCCGGCGTCGTCGTCCTCGCCACCACGCTGCACGCCCTGTTCTCCTGGCAGCAGTGGACGGCGCTGATCGTGCCCTCGTGGGACCTCGCGATCTTCTCCCAGCTCGCGCAGGCCTACTCGCGGCTCGAGGCGCCGATCGTGCCCATCAAGGGGGAGGGCTTCAACCTCCTGGGGGATCACTTCCACCCCATCCTCGTGCTCCTCGGGCCGGTGTGGGCTGTGTGGCCGTCCGGGCTGGCACTCCTGATGGTGCAGGCGGCCCTCCTCGGCGTCTCGGCGTGGCCGCTGACCAGGCTCGCCGTGGAGTGGCACGGGGCACGCTGGGGTGCGGCGTTCGGCCTCGGCTACGCCCTGGCCTGGGGGCTCCAGACGGCGGTGGCGGCCCAGTTCCACGAGATCGCCTTCGCCGTTCCCCTGCTCTCGTTCGCCCTCGCCGCGTTCCTGCGTGAACGGCCCGTGGCAGCTGCGCTCTGGGCGGCACCGCTCGTGTTCGTGAAGGAGGACCTCGGGGTCACGGTGGCCCTGCTGGGAGCGCTGATCGCGTGGCGGTTCCCCGGCCCCAGGGCGCGCTGGACGGGTGTGGGCCTCGCGGTGTGGGGCGTGGCCTGGGTGGTGCTGGCGGTCGGCGTGATCCTCCCCGCCCTCAACCCCGGCGGGGAGTACGACTACGCCGAGCGCCTCATCGGCCTGGCAACCATCCTCACCCCGGCCACCAAGTGGGTCACTGCGCTCATGCTCGTGACCACCGCCGGCCTGGTGGGGGTCCGCTCCCCGCTGTTCCTCCTCGTGCTGCCCACCCTGGCGTGGCGCTTCGCCGGCGACGTCGAGCAGTACTGGGGCTGGCAGTGGCACTACAACGCGGTGCTGATGCCGATCGTCGCCGCCGCCCTCCTCGACGGCCTCCGACGACGCCGGGCGGCTGGCGTGTCCTCCCCGGCGCCTGCCGCCGTCCCTCCCCCGACCCCACCCGACCGGCCCGCCCTGGCGAGCTGGCCGGCGCGGGGTGCGCTCGCCGTCGCCGTCGCGACCACGCTCGTGCTCGGCCCGGCGCTGCCGTACGCCACGCTGCTGCGCCCGGAGACCTGGGTGAGGACGTGGCGCTGGGAGCCGGCCCAGCGGGTGATCGCGGCGATCCCCGAGGGATCGGTGGTGGAGTCGGACCTGACGCTGCTGGCGTACCTCGTCCCCACCACGGAAGTGCACTGGGTGGGCACGGAGTCCGTGCTGCCGGACTTCGTGGTGGTGGACTCGTACTCGGCGGCGTGGGGCGGCAACCCGCCGGCCGACCCCGCGGCGTGGGCCACCGAACGCTGGGGCGTCACCTTCGAGACGCTGCTCGACGACGGCGGTTTCACCCTGGCCGGGCACGTGGGGAGTTGAGCTGTTCCACCGGCGGCGAACGGGACGGACCCCCGCGCGATGGCGCCGGTGGGAACGTCTACAGTTGAGCGCGTGAGGCTCCTCCACCTCCCCGGGCGATTCACCGCGGCGCTCCTGCTCGCCGCGGCCCTCGTGCTGGGCACGTGGGGATGGATGTCCTCCCCGGCCGTGGCCCACGACCAGCTGATCTCCTCCATTCCCGAGGACGGTGGCACGCTCACCGAGCTGCCCACCCAGATCGTGCTCGAGTTCAACAACGAGCTCATCGACGCCGCCCCCGCCCTGCTCATCCGCGATGCCGCGAGCACGACCGTCCACCAGGCGACTCCCGCCGTCGACGGCAGGTTCGCGACCACCGAGTTCCCCGAACTCGGGGACGGCTCCTACCGGATCGCGTGGTCGGTGGTCTCCTCCGACGGTCACCGCATCGAGGGCTCGATGCCCTTCGAGATGGCCACGGGCCGGCCCGCCGCGCCACTCGCGACGAGCGCCCCGTCAGCCGCGGGTGGGGAGACCACATCAGGCACGGAGGGCGGCAACGGTGACGAGGGCCTCGATGGGGACACCATCGGTGACGATGGCCTCGCCGGGCTCTCCACCCCCGTGAAGGTGGCGATAGGAATCGGCAGCGTGGGCGCGGTGGCGGCTGCCGCCGCGGTGGTGCTGCGACGGGGCCGCGGCGGACTGCGTGGCCAGTGACGGATGACCCAGGAGCGAGCGTGACCCAGAACCCGGACCCGGACCAGCCGCCGGAGGCGCTGCAACAACCGCCGGCGCCGCAGAAGCCGGCGCGGACGGTGCTCATCGCGCTGCTCGGCGGCGCGATCATCCTCCTGCTCGGCATCGTGATCGGCATGCTCATCGCCAACGCGAACGCCAACCGCGACGCGGGGACCGCCGCCCCGTCCGGGGAGGCGGCGCCGTCGGGAACCCCGAGCGCGGAGGAGACCGTCTCCGAGGAGGAGATGCAGGAGGTCCTCGACCTGATCCGTGCGCAGCCGCGGCGCGAGGCGGAGGACCCGTACGCCGTCGGTGAGGTTGACGCGCCGGTGGTGCTGATCGAGTACGCGGACTACCGCTGCAGCTTCTGCGGCAAGTGGTCCCTGGAGACGAAGCCGGGACTCATGGACCAGGTGGAGGACGGCACGCTCCGGATCGAGTGGCGCGACTTCCCCGTGTTCCAGAACGAGTCCGTGGACCTGGCGGTGGCCGCCCGCGCGGCCGCGCAGCAGGGCATGTTCTGGGAGTACAACGAGGCGATCTTCACCTACCAGTTCGTGGACGGGAACCAGGACTTCACGGACGAGGCACTGACCGCCCTCGCCGAGGAGGTGGGGGTACCGGACCTCGCACGCTTCGGGGAGGACCTCGCCAGCGAGGCGCTCCGGGCCGAGGTGCAGGCCGAGTACGAGGAGTCGCTCGCGTTGCTCGGGCAGGCGTCCACGCCACAGTTCCTCGTCAACGACCAGTACATCGGCGGGGCGCTGCCGCTGGAGGACTTCCTCGCCGTGATCGAGCAGGAGCTCGCCAAGCTCTGAGCCCTCACCACTCGGGGGAGAAGGAACTCCAGCCGATCTCCGCCGGGGTGGTGGCGGACGGGACCGGCTTCGGAACGCCGAGGATGTCGCGCAGGTCGTCCACGCTGGAGGTGCCGTGGACCGGCTCCGAGGCGACCAGCCGGGACGCGGCCTCGCAGGCCAGGCCGGCGGCGTCGACGGGGCTGCGCTTCTCCTTCACGAGGTGGTGCAGGAACACGGCCCAGTAGGTGTCGCCCGCCGCCACGGTGTTGATCGCACGCACCTCGGGCGCGCGCACGTGCACGGGATCGTCCATCTCCCGGCAGTGCACGAGGGCACCGTCCGCTCCGAGCGTCATCGAGAGGACCTTGGCCCGGGACTTGGCGCGCAGGGCGCGCAGCACGGCCACCTCGTCCCCCGGGATCATCTCGTTCGACATGTTGATGTACGTGGCGGTGAGGAACTCCTGGTCGTAGGGGTTGTTCGGCCCCTGGATGTCGTGGAGGTCCACGGCGAAGCGCCGCCCCTGCCGCCGCAGCGGTTCCAGCAGGGGGCGCACCATGTCCAGGTTGGAGAGCACCACGAGCTTGGCGCGGAACAGGTCCGGCTCGAGGTCCTCCGGGCGGAACACGAACGAGGTGGCGCCCGTCAGGTCCGTGTTCACCTGGCGGCGCCCGACGGTGTCGTAGATGACCACGGACCGCGGGGTGCGGGCGAGCTCGCGGCGGCACAGGTGCGTGGACAGGTTGAAGCGGTAGGCCTCGGCATCGATCATGGCGGCCGGGTAGTCCTCGCCCAGCGGGCTCGCGATCGCCACCACGTGCCCCAGCGCGCACAGCGAACGCGCCACGTTGAAGGCCACCCCGCCCACCGTGTGTCGGATGTCGCCCGTCAGGTACCGCTGCGCGACGTACTCCACCGGGAAGCGGTCCACGGGCAGCGACGTCTGCTGATTGGCGATCCCGATCACCACGACTCGCATGACTCACTCCTTGGGGCCCCGGCCGGCACGTCACCGTTGCACGGTGCGGTGGGACTCCCCCCATTGTTCATTGCCGTACCGCGTCCCGGAACTCATTTGCGCCGATCCCCGCGTGTTGGGCCTGTGTGGTGGGTCACGGTTGAGGGGTCGCGGCGCCGTCGTGGACGGTGGCGGCGGGAGGCGGCGACGACGTCGTGCGGGCGGGGCGGGCGCCGTCGACGTGCCGGCGGGGCGGGCGACGCCGTCGTGCGGGCGGGGCGGGGCGCCGTCGTGAACGGGCCGGGCCGCCGTCGTGAACGGGCCGGGCCGCCCCCGGGAGGGCCGTGGTACCTTCCCAGACGTTCGTACCAGCTTCGAGAGGTTCCCCGATGCACCCGCAGTTCCAGCCCGACTTCGCCAAGGCCGGCGGCCTGATCACCGCGATCGCGGTGGACGACTCGACGGGCGAGGTGTTGATGGTGGCGTACATGAACGAGGAGTCGTTCGGCATGACCCTCGAGACGGGCAAGGTGCACTACTGGTCGCGCTCGCGCCAGAAGCTGTGGAAGAAGGGCGAGTCCTCCGGGAACATGCAGGAGCTCGTGGAGATGCGCGTGGACTGCGACATGGATGCCGTGGTGGTGCGGGTGCGG
>RZYE01000024.1 GCA_009930425.1 Actinomycetota bacterium
AGCAGCTTGCCCTCGTCCATGTCCGCCCCGAGGGAGGGAAGGGTGAAGTCACGCATCGACCAGCTCCTGCACTGCCGCCACGACCTTCCCCGCCTGCGGCAGGGCCGCGGCCTCCATGTGCCGCGCGTACGGCATCGGCACCTCCTCGCTGCAGACACGGACAGGTGGGGCGTCCAGGTCGTAGAGGCTGTCCTCGGCGAGTTGCGCCACCACCTCCCCCGCGAGGCTGCCGGTCCTCCAGCCCTCGTCGACCACGACCACGCGGTGCGTCCGGCGCACCGATTCCGCCACGCATGCCATGTCGAGCGGACGCAGCACGCGCAGGTCGATCACCTCGGCGTCGATCCCCAGGTCCTCCAGCTCGTCGGCGGCGTCCATGACCTTCGGGAGGCACCCGCCGTGGGTGACCAGCGTGACGTCCGCTCCTGCCCGGCGGACGGCGGCGCTGGTGATGTCGCAGGCCCAGTCATCCGGCACCTCCTGCTCCAGGTTGTACAGGAGCGCGTTCTCCATGATGACCACCGGGTCCGGGTCCGCCAGGGCGGGGCCGAGCATCCCGCGGGCGTCGCGGACGGTGGCCGGGGCGAGCACCCGGATGCCGGGCACGTGGGCGAACCAGTTCTCCAGGCTGTGGGAGTGTTGCGCGGCGAGCTGCCGCCCCGCCCCCGTGGCCATGCGGATCACGAGGGGCACCGAGAACTGGCCGCCGGACATGTGGCGGTACAACGCGGCCGTGTTCACGATCTGGTCGAGGGCCAGCAGGCTGAAGTTGATCGTCATGACCTCCACGATCGGCCGCATGCCACCCATCGCCGCCCCGATGCCCGCGCCCACGAAGCCCAGCTCGGACAGCGGGGTGTCACGCACCCGCTCGGGCCCGAACTCCTCCAGCAGCCCCTTGGAGACGGCGTAGGTGCCGCCATACCGGCCCACGTCCTCACCCATGAGGAACACGCGGGGATCGGCGGCCATGGCCTCGCGCATCGCCTCGCGCATGGCCTCCCGGTAGCTCATCCTCATGGCCGGCCTCCCGTGACGTGCAGCAACAGGTCCCCGACGTCCTCCCACTCGGACGCCTCCGCGAAGTCGACGGCGGCCGCCACCTCCGCCTCGGCGGCGGCGTCGAGAGCGGCGAACGCGGCGTCGTCGAGTTCGCCCCGCTCACGGAGCCGGGCGGCGTGGATGTCGATGGGGTCGCGGCGCTTCCACTCCTCCACCTCGTCCTTGCTGCGGTACAGCTCGGGGTCGAACATCGAGTGGGCGCGGAACCGGTAGGTCTGCAGCTCGAGGAAGAGCGGCCCCTTCCCGGCGCGGACGTGGGCGACGGCCGCCGTCGTCGCCTCGTGGACCGCGAGGACGTCCATGCCGTCCGCGCTCGCTGTGGCAACGCCGTAGGCGGCGGCCTTGACGGTCAGGTCGGTCTGCGCGTGGGCCCGGTCGATCGCGGTTCCCATGGCGTAGAAGTTGTTCTCGCAGATGAACAGCACGGGGAGGCCCCAGAGCGCGGCGAGGTTCAGCGACTCGTGGAAGGCGCCCTCGGCCACCGCGCCGTCGCCGAAGAAGCAGGCGGTCACCCGCGGGTCCCCGCGCATTTCGTCCGCCAGGGCGAGCCCGGTGGCGACGGGCAGCCCTCCCCCGACGATCGCGGTGCCGCCGAAGAACCTCGTCGCGGCGTCGAAGAGGTGCATCGACCCGCCACGCCCGCGGGCGCAGCCGGTCACCTTGCCGAACATCTCCGCCATGATCGACTCCATCGGCACGCCGCGCACGAGGGCGTGCCCGTGCTCCCGGTAGGTGGCCACCACGTTGTCGTCCGGCGTGAGCGCGTGCAGCGCGCCGACCGCGCAGGCCTCCTCCCCGATGTACAGGTGCAGGAAGCCGCGGATCTTCGTGGCGCCGTACAACTCGGCGCACTTCTCCTCCATGCGGCGGATCCGCAGCATGTCCGCCAGGAAGGTCATGTCCCTCTCGTTGGCCGCCACCGGTCAGCCTCCGTTCTCCAGCGTCGAGGTGTCGCCCTCCGGCAGCCCGAGCTCCCGGGCCTTCAGCAGGCGGCGCATGATCTTGCCGCTGCGCGTGCGGGGCAGCGTGTCCACGAACTCGATCTCCTTCGGGGCGACGGCGGCGCCCAGCTTCTTCCGGGCGTGGCCGAGGATCTGCTGGCGCAGCGCGTCGTCGCCCGTGTAACCGGCCTTGAGCATGACGAAGGCCTTCACCAGCTCTCCCACCATCTCGTTGGGCTTGCCGATGACACCGGCCTCCGCGACCGCCGGGTGCTCCATCAGGGCGCTCTCCACCTCGAACGGCCCGATGAGGTGGCCGGAGGACTTGATGACGTCGTCCGCCCGCCCCACGAACCAGTAGTACCCGTCCGCGTCCCGCCGCACTCGGTCCCCGGTGAGGTACCACTCGCCCACGAAGGCCTTGGCGTAGAGCTCGGGGTTGTCGAGGTAGGCACGCATCATCGAGGGCCAGCCGAGCTTGAGCGCGAGTTCGCCGAGGTGGTCGGGTTCCTCCACCACGGTGAGGGAACCGTCGTCCTCCCGGTGCACCACCCCGGCAACAACCCCTGGCAGCGGCCAGCCCATCGAGCCCGGCTTGATGTCCATGACGGCCGTGTTCGCGATCATGATGCCGCCGGTCTCGGTCTGCCACCAGTTGTCGTGGATGGGCAGGCCGAGCACCTCCGTGCCCCACCACACCGCCTCCGGGTTGAGGGGTTCCCCCACGCTGGCGACGAAGCGGAGGGCCGGGAAGGAGTGCCCGCGGGCCATCTCCGGTCCCGCCTTCATCAGCATCCGGATCGCGGTCGGGGCGGTGTACCAGACGGTGACGGCCTGCTCCTCGAGGATGTGGTACCAACGCTCGACGTCGAAGTCCGCCTCGTCCACCACCGACGTGACGCCGTGCAACAACGGGGCGATGATGCCGTAGGAGGTGCCGGTCACCCAGCCGGGGTCGGCGGTGCACCAGAAGACGTCGTCGTCGTGCAGGTCGAGGGCGAACCGGCCGGTGGTCCAGTGGGTCACGGCGGCCTGGTGAACGTGCACGGCGCCCTTGGGGGTCCCGGTGGTGCCACTCGTGAAGTGGAGCAGGGACATGTCCTCGCCCTGCGTGGGCACGGTCTGGAACTCGTCGGACGCCTCGTCCAGCAGGCGGTGCAGGTCGAGGGTTCCGGGCGGGAGTTCCTCGCCGAGGTCGTCCACCACGAGCACGTGGCGGAGGCTCGGCAGCTCGTCCCGCATCCGCGCGATCTTCCGCTCATAGGCCGATGCGGTGGTCACCAGCACCGCCCCCGAACCCAGGTTGATCCGGGTGGCGATCGGCTCCGGGCCGAACGCCGAGAACAGCGGGGAGACGACCGTGCCGTTCTTCAGGCTCCCGAGCACGGCGACGTACAGCTCCGGGATCCGCCCGGTGAGGACGAAGAGCCGGTCGCCCTTGCCGATGCCGAGGCCCGTCAGCACGTTCGCGAACCTGTTGGTGAGCCGGGAGAGCTCGCCGTAGGTGACGTCCCGGCGGCCCTCGCGCCCGAGGAACCGGAAGGCGACGCGGTCCCGGCGCGGCCCGGCGGCGTGTCGCTCGACCGCCTCGTGGGCGATGTTCAGGCCGCCCCCCGGCAGCCCGTCCAGACCTTCCCGCGCGGATTCCCAGGTGAAGCTCGCTCGCTCGGCCGCGTGGTCGGCCAGGTTGGGTGGGACTCGGAAGTCAGCCGCCGACTTCCGGATGACAGGTGGACGCTCCATGGTCACTCCAAACCCGAACGGGACACCCATTCTGCCCGGTTCTCAGCGATTGTTAAGGTGTTTTCGCGTCACGGGTGGACCGCGGTACAAAGGACATGTGAGAGACCCCCACACCCTCGGCATCGTCGGGGCGGGCCGCCTCGGAGCGGCCGTCGCACGCCTTGCCCTGCGCGCCGGCCTCGAGGTGTGCGTCGCGGGCACGCGCGGCCCGGCCGTCCTGGCGGACCGGTTGGCGCGCGAGGCGCCGGGGGCCCGGGCCGGTGCGCTGTCCGACGCCGCCGCCTGCGACGCCGTCGTGCTGGCACTCCCGCTGCGCCGCCTCCGCGACCTCGATCCGGCCACCCTTGCCGGGCGGGTGGTCATCGACGCCACCAACCACGTCCCGCTCTGGGACGGGCCGGTGCCGGGGGTGGCCGCGGCGCCCTCGTCCTCCGAGTACGTGCAGGCGCACCTCGTGGGCGCGCGCGTGGTGAAGACCCTGAACCACCTCGGTGCGGACGAACTCGAGCACGACGCCGCCCCAGCTGGCACCCCCGGACGCCGCGCCCTCGGGGTGGCCGGGGACGATCCTGAGGCTGTGCGCACCGCCATGGCGCTGGTGGAGCGGCTCGGGTTCGACGCCGTCGAGGTCGGCCCGCTGGCCGCCGGCGCCGGGCTCGAGCCGAACTCGGCCGTGTTCAACGGCCTCTACGATCGGGAAGAACTGGCGGCGCTGTTCAGCAGGCCAGTGCCGCCGACGCCGCCAGGGCCACCGCGATGAGCTGGTCCGCCAGCGCGGTGGGGACCTCCTTGCCGTCCTGGGCGGACAGCAGCCCCAGCAGGGCCCCGATGGCGCCGCAGGCGCTCGTGGTCGGCCCATCCGTGGCCAGGGCGGCCAGCGCCGTGTCCACCTTGGCGGACAGCGCGACGGCCGTGCCGGCCGAGATCAGGCCATCCTCAAGGGCGGTCGCGATGACGGCGTCGGCCGAGGCGAGGATCGCATCCGGGGCCGGTGGGGTGGACGTCGTCGGCGAGGAGGTCGTCGGTGCGGAGGTGGTGGGTGCCGCCGGGGAGGGTGCAGGGCTCGTCGGGGGTGTGGTCGCCGGGGATGCCGGCGTGGTGGAGGGCGCCACGGGCGCGGGAGGAATGGGGCTCGGCGGGCGGCTGGCAGGTGACGGAGCGTCCGGCCGGGAGTTGGGCGCGGGAGGCCGCTCGGCCGTGGGCTGAGCCGGTGCCGCGACGAGGTCACCGTCGAGTTCGTCGTCACCGTCCACCCAGGATCGGACCCCGGGGCCGGACGTGGGCTCGTCCAGTGGTTCTCCCTCCACCGTGAAGCCGTCCAGCGGTTCGAGGGGCTCCGCTGCCCCGGCCGAGGCCGGAGGCGCCTCCGCCGTGGCCGGCGCATCGGAGGCCTGCGGTGAGCAGGCGAAGGTGGCGACGGACAGCGCTGCGAGGACCACCATCCGGCGGGCCGGGCGGCGCAGGGTGGTGCGGGGAGACCTCTCTGCCACATGCCGTCCCATGTCCACCGCCCCCTTGGCTGGCAGGAATGTTGCGGAACAGGATAGCGAATGGGACTGGTGTGACGGGAGTGTTTGGCGTGACATTCCCTCCATTTGTCAGCAGCGGCCGTCAACCAGGTGGGAGAATCCGCCATGATGCTCGCGCTCCCGCTCCCTGCGAAGCTCGGCTACGCCACGGGCGACCTCGGCATCTCGATCGCCTACTTCGCGCTCGGGTTCTTCTTCCTCTTCTACCTGACCGATGTCGTCGGCCTCTCGGCGGCCGCGGCAGGGACCGTGGTGCTGATCGGGAAGCTGTGGGACGGCGTCAACGATCCCCTGATCGGCATCCTCAACGACCGCACGCGCACCTCGCGCGGGCGCAAGCGCACCTGGCTGCTGTACGGGGCGGTCCCGTTCGCGCTCAGCTTCGTCCTCCTCTGGTGGCTCCCCACCGGTGCCAGCCCGACCGCGGCGTTCCTGCTCGCCACCGCAGCGATCCTGCTGTTCGCGACCGCCTACTCGGTGGTCGCGGTGCCGTACAACGCCCTCGTGCCGGTGCTCACCCGGGACTACGACGAGCGCACCCAGCTCGTCGCGTTCAAGGCGGTCACCTCGGCGCTCGGCACGATCCTCGGCGGCGGGATCGCGCTGCTCGTCACCCGCGGCGAGGACCTGGGCGGCGCGCTGCACAGCGTGTCGCTCGTGTTCGGCGTGGTGTGCGGCCTCGCGGTCCTCGTGGCCGCACGCAGCGTGACGGGGTACGAGGCCCGGCACGACGTGGACATCACCCGCGTCCCCCTGCGCCGCTACGTTGCCCTCGCGACGGAGGCGAGCGTCTCCACCCTGCTGTGGTTCAAGCTCGTGGGTGCCGTGGCCACCGGCGTGCTCACGGCCTCGATTCCCTACTTCGCGGCGCACGTCCTCGGCAGTGCGGGACTCGCCACCGTCAGCCTCGCGATCTACACGGTGAGTGCCGCCGCCCTCGTCCCGGTGGCGAACCGGCTCACCCACCGCGTGGAGAAGCCGCGCATGCTCCTGGCGTACAACGCGGTGGCGGCGGTGCTGCTGGTGGTGATCGGCTTCGTGGCCTCCACGGGTTCCACCCTGGTGTTCCTCGTGGGGTCGGCCCTGCTCGGTGCGGCGATGTCCGCGTACCTGCTGATCCCGCCCTCGCTGGTTCCCGACCTCGTGGACCACTACGAGTGGACGAGGGGCGAGCGGCACGAATCGGTGTTCTTCGGACTGTGGATGACGGTGCACCAGCTCGGGCTGGGCGTGGCCGGCTTCGTCCTCGGCCTCGTGCTGCAGGTGTTCGGCTATGACGGCACCGCGGAGGCCCAGACCGCCGGCGGAGTGCTCGGGGTCCGCATCGCCTTCGGCGTGGTCCCGGGACTCCTCCTCGTCCGTGCCTCCCTCATCCTGCTGCGCTACCACGTCACGCGCGCCCGCTACGAGGAGGCTCGGCTGGGACTGGCGGGGGCGCCGTCGTGAGCCTGCTCGCCCGCGCGGTCCTGGGGCCGCGGCTCCGCTGGCAGTTCGACCACTGGGACGAGGGCCGCATCGATCGCCACCAGCAGCGGCGCGCCCGGCGCCTCGTGGACGACGTGGCCCGCCGCTCGCCCTGGTACCGCGGACTCATCCGTCCCGGCATCCCGCTGGCAGAGGTACCCCTCATGGACAAGGCAACGATGATGGCCGAGTTCGACCGGATCAACACCGCCGGCCTGCACCGGGACGAGCTCGTGGCCTTCCGCATCGCGCAGGAGCACGACGGCGGCAACGAGACCTACCCGGGCGGCTATTCCGTGGGACTGTCCAGCGGCACCTCCGGGAACAAGGTGCTGACGGTGCTCTCGGCACGGGAACGGGACCGGTACGGCGCGCTCCTCTGGGCGCGCAACGGCCTCCCCCGGGGCCTCACGCGCCGCCGCGTGCTGTTCGCCCTGCGGGCCAACAATCCGGCCTTCACCTCCGTCACCCGGTTCGGGGTGACGCTCGTCCACGTGGACTACTTCCAGGGCGTCGACCGGCTCGTGGAGCTCATCAACGCCGAGGAGCTCAACGTGCTCGCCGGGCCGCCGTCCCTCCTGCGGCTGCTGGCGGACAGTCACGCCCGGATCGATCACCCGATCGACGCCGTGATCTCCTACGCCGAGGAGCTGGATCCCGGCACCCGGGACCACATCGCGGGGGCCTTCGATGCCCCGGTCGGGGAGATCTACCAGGGAGCGGAGGGGATGCTGGCCGCCAGCTGTCCCGCGGGCCGGCTCCACCTCAACGAGGACGTGGCACTGTTCGAGTTCGAGGACGCGGGAGACGTCCTCGGCTCCGCTCGCCGGGTGGTGGCCACTGACCTCTACCGCACCACCCAGCCGTTCCTCCGCTACCGGCTGGGCGACCTGCTGGAGGTCGGCGGCCGGGACTGCTCCTGTGGGTCCGCCTTCCGCCTGGTGGAACGGCTGCACGGGCGGGCGGACGCCGTCCTCGAGCTCCGGGGCGCCAGCGGTGGCACGGTCCGCCTCATGCCCGACTACGTGCGGCGCGCCGTCGACCGGGCGTCGCAGGACGTCATCGAGTACCAGGCGATCCAGTACTCCGCGGACCTGCTCGAGGTCCGCCTCCTCCTTGCACCGGGCGCGGACCGCACGGGGATCGAGGCGGAGGTCCGGCGGAACCTCGCCATCTGGTGCGGGCGTGCCGGCGGGGTGGTCCCACGGGTGGACTTCACCGGGTGCCCACCCGAGCGCAACCCGCGCTCCGGGAAGCTGATCCGGGTTCGCCGGGAGTTCGCATGACCTCGATCCTGCCGGTTGCCGGGGTCGGGACGCCGGAGCACCGGGCCTTCGTCACGCTCCCCCACGTGGCTCGTGCGGGAGATCCCCTCTGGGCGCCCCGGTCCACGGAGGTGGCGGATTGGGCCTTCGAGGCGGACCACACACTGATGCGCGCTTTCGTCGCCGTCGACGGCGGCGCCCCCGTCGCCCGGGCCGCCGCCTTCACCGCCGGTGAAGGCCTGGGAACGGTGGGCCTGTTCGAGTGCCTTCCCGGGCGTGGGGAGGTGGGACGCGCCGTCCTCGAGGAGTGCGTGGCGCACCTCCGGAGCCGGGGCGTCCGGCGGATCGAGGCACCACGTTCCGACCCGCTGACGGTCGGCCTCCAGGTGGGGGGCTTCGACCTTCCCCAGACGCTGCTCACCACGCACGATCCGCCGTTCCACCTGGACGTCATGCTCGCCGCCGGCTTCCGCGTCGTGCGGCGCATGGTGGCACCGCTCATGACCCGTGCCGCCGCGCCACGGCTCCGGTTCCCACCGCCTCCACCCGGGATCACGATCCGACCGGTCGATCCCACCCGCCTGGAGGCCGAGGTGGCGGCGCTCGGCCACCTGCACGGTGCGGTCTTCGCCGGCGCCCCGGGCCTGGTCGACCATGACCGGCGCAGGCTCGTCCGCCGGCTGCTGCCGTACCTCGACCCGGACATGGTGGTGGTGGCGGAACACGCGGGCACCGCCGTCGGGAGCCTCCTGTGCTTTCCGGACGCCTGGCAGGCGGGCCACGTCGACCGGGCCCGCATCCTCTCGATCGGCGTGCTGCCCGGCTGGGAGCGGCGCGGGCTCGGGCTGGCAATGGGCTCACGCCTGATGAACGTGCTCCTGGACAAGGGCTACCAGTCGGTCGAGGGGGTGTGGGTTCGCGAGGAGAACGCGGCCCCGCAGGCGCTGGCGCGGGCGTTCGGCGCGACTCCGGGACGCAGGTTCGCGCTGCTGGAGCGCAGCCCCTGAGCCGTCGGGAGGCCACGCCCCGGCGAGCGTGGGACAATCGTCGTGGACCATGCGGCCGGGTATGGCGACGCGCACGAGCGAAGGGCCACCGCCATGGAATTCACCGAGGGACAGGTTGTGGTCCATCCCCACCACGGGCCCGCCACCGTCACCGGGGTCACCTCCCGGCCGTTCCGGGGCACGCCGACGGCCTACCTCCAGCTCTCCGTCCAGCGAAACAACCTCACCATCAGCGTGCCCGTTGCCGGCATCCACGAGGCCGGCCTCCGCCCGGTGTTCGGCCCGACGGAACTGGATGAGCTCTTCGCGGTCCTCCGGGCCCCGACAGGAGAAGTGGAGGAGAGCTGGGCGCGCCGCTTCAAGGCGAACTCGGCGCGGATCAACCACGGGAACCTGTTCACGACAGCGTCCGTGGTGCGGGACCTCACCCGGCGGCTCGAGGACCGTGGACTGTCCCGCGGGGAGAAGGACCAGTTGCGGCACGCTCGGGCTCCGCTGGTGGTGGAGGTGGCGCTCTCGTGCGACCTGACGCCCGAGGAGGCCGAGGCACGGGTGGAGGCGGCCATCCTGGCGGACGGCCGCTGATCCCACCTCGGCAGGCCGTCGGGCGCCGATAGGCTGGGGCCCGCGCAGGACGCCCACCGGTTCGCCCCACGGGAGGTCACAGATGCCCATCAGGATTCCCGCACCGAACGCGGCCGCGGTCGAGGTCCGCATCGCGCGGATCGAGGACCGCGACCGGTTCGGCGAGCGCTGGCAGTACCACCCCCTCACGCGGGGTGCGGACGGGTGGTGGCAGGCCGACGTCCGTGCGCTCGGGCTCGGCGACGGCGTGCACGAGTACGAATTCGTCCTCGACGGCGATCGGGCGCACCCGATCCCCGATCCGCTCGCCACGGAGATCACGAGGTTCGGCGGCTACCGGGGCCTCCTGCGGATCCGGGGTGGGGTGGAGGACTACCCGGCGTTCGACTGGAGTGACGAACTTCCCGAGGGACGTCAACTGCCGGCCGACGACCGGCTGGTGATCCTGGCCCTCCCGATGCGCTGGGTCGAGGAGGAGGACCTGCAGCCGCGCCTGGGCACCTTCGACGAGGCGGCGTTCGTCCACCTGGACCGGATCGCTGAGCTCGGGGTCAACGCGATCGAGCTGGTGCCGGTCCAGGACTCCCCCGGCACGTTGACGAGGGTGCACGCCACCCGGTTCTTCCTCGCCCCCGACATCGACATGGGGACGCCCGTCGAGTTCGCGTGGTTCGTCAAGAAGTGCCACCAACGTGGCATCCGGGTGATCCTGGACATCGACATGACGCGCGCCGAGCAGTCCCCGCTCGCGCGGCTCGCACCCGAGCGGTACTTCAGCGAGGGAGAGTCCTTCCAGTACGAGCAGAAGGTGGACGGGCAGTACTGGGCCCGCGAGTACCAGTTCGAGGCCGCCCGCCGGTGGGTGGAGGACTACCGGATCGATGGCTTCCGGATCCGCGGCTTCGCCACCATCGACAGCTGGGAGTTCATCCAGCAGTTCCGCGACGTCACGCGGGGCACGGCCCTCGGACGGTTCCCGGACCGGCCCTTCACCGTGATCTCCGAGGACGCACTCGCCCGGCCCGTGGCGACCATGGACGCCCCCACCAATCCCAACCACCGCAGGGTGGTGGACGCCATCTGGAACATCGGCTTCCGGGACGAGGCGCGCCGCCTCCTGCTCGACCGCATCGCGCCCGGGTGGGGGGAGCCTCCCCGGCGGGACCGCATCACCGCCCTCGTCTCCTGCCGGGGGATCGACCGGCTCACCCGATCGGTTGGACTCGTGACCGCCCCCGCCGGGGATTCACGCCTCATGGATCACCTGCTGGCCGCCCTGCGGCAGGATGCCGGGCAATCCCATCCCACCGCCGAGCTCGAGGCAGAGCTCCACCGCCGGGCGCTGGAGCGCGTCCGCAGCGCGCACGCCCTCCTCCTCACCTCGGTGGCGATCCCGATGCTCCTGGCCGGCGAGGAGTTCGGGGATCTCGATGGCGTGGCCGCGGAGGGAGGAAGCGCGCCGCGGTCCGTCCACTGGTACCGTGCGGAGGCTCCCGGTCACCGGGAGACGGCCGACGCGGTCGCCGACCTCGTCCGGCTCCGTACGGATCATCCGGCCCTCCACCGGGATGAGGTGGACATCTTCCACTTCCACCCCACGATTGACCTCCCGGCAGCTGGGGGCGGTGCACGCGTCTTCGCCTACTGCCGCACCGCCGGCCAGCCGCTCGGCAGCCCCGGCCAGGTGGTGGTGGTGGCCAACGCCGGGCCACAGGACTACCCGCAGTACGGCGTTCCCTGGGTCTGGCACCACTGGCGGGAGCGGGGCTCCCGCCCCGGTGCCGCACCCCTGGTGGGAGTGGGGAACGGCTGGGCGGACATCGCGCTGGCGCCCTTCGAGGTACGGGTGTTCGAGACCTGGTGACCCTACAGGCCCCTGAACGCCTCGACGACCTGGTCGTACACGGCGTCGAGGGCGCCCTCGACGTTCGCCAGGATCACCATCGTCGCGTGCCGGGACGGTAGGTGGCGGGCGATCGCCTCCACCCCGGGGTCTCCCCCGCCGTATCCGAAGCTCCCGTCCGCCCGCAGGTAGGCCCCGTACCCCATCCACAGGCCGTCCTCGACCTGGGCGTGGGGGGTCAGCATCCGTGCCGTGGTCTCGGGGCCGAGGAGTGACCCCGACGCCACCGCGCGCAGGAACCGGTCGACGTCGAGCGCGGTGACGAACGCGCCGCCGTCGCCCCCGCCGATGACGGGGATCGAGTAGATGTTCGACCGCCACGGCCCGCCGGGCCGCTCCGGCGGGAGGTAACCGAGCGCGATGTCCGGGCGCGCCTCGTCGAGGGCGAAGTAGCCGCTGTGCGCCATCCCGGCTCGCTGGAGCACCCGCGCGGTCACCACCTGGGTGAACTCGCCCCCGGTCAGTTCCTCCAGCAGCGCGCCGAGCAGGACGAATCCGGCGTTGCAGTAGTGGTAGGCCTCCCCGGGCCGGCTGACCGGCGGCAGGTCGGAGTAGAGCGGCAGGAAGTCGTCCGGCCGGCGCATCCGGTAGTTGGGAACGTCCCTCCAGAGCGCGGAGTAGTCCGGGACGTACCCGGGCAGGTTCTCATCCTCCTCCGCGTAGTCGCCGATGCCGGAGGTGTGGGTGAGCAGGTGGTGGACGGTGATCGCGGGATCCAGCGTGCGCGGTCGGCGGTGCGCCGGCAGCAGGCCGCTCACGGGCGCGTGGACGGAGATCCCGGCATCGTCGAGGACGGACAGGACCGCCACGGCCGTGAACATCTTGGACAGCGACGCGACCTCGAACCGCGTGCGCTTCATGACCGGGACCGCGGCGGACCGGTTGGCGATCCCGTGGCAGGCGTGCAGCACCGTCTCCTCCCCCACGGTGATGAGCACGGTCCCGGAGAACGTGCCCTCGTCGGCGGCGCTGTCGAGGTGGTCGGCGAGGGACAGCCAGGGCTCTGAGGTCATGCGGTCAAGTATCAGCCGGGTACGCTCTCCTCGCATGAGCACGGAGTTGGCGCGTCCCCTGTTGCGTCCCGGCGACCGGGTCGCGCTCGTCGCCTGCTCGGACGGGTTGACTGCTCGCGACGAGCCCGAGCTCGCCCGCCTGCGCACCGCCCTCGCGGACCTCGGCCTCGCCGTCACCGAGAGCCCCCTCCTCTTCGATGCCGCCGACATCCCCGGGCGCGCCGCCGTCCTTGAGGAGTGCTTCCACGACGCGGGCATCGCCGCCATCCTCGACGTCTCGGGCGGGGACGTCGCCGGTGCGGTGCTGACGCACCTCGACCTCGACGTCGTCGCGCGCCACCCCACGCCGTTCTTCGGCTACTCGGACCTCACCACGATCGCGAACGCGATCCAACGTCACGCGCCTGCCCACCTCTGGACGGCACGGAACCTCGTGAGATCCGACGCCGCGGCCCAGGTGGACCGCTTCCGCTCATCGATCCTCGGGGTCGCCGGCGACCTCTTCGACATCCGTGCACGCATGGTGCGCGGGGAGGGGATGGCCGGTCCGCTGGTGGGTGGCAACCTGCGATGCCTGCTGAAGCTCGCCGGCACACCACGCTTCCCCGACACCGCCGGACGGGTGCTGGCCCTCGAGAGCCTGGGAGCGTCGGCGTCCGCGTTGCACGCCGGCCTGCACCAGCTGCGGCAGATGGGCGTGCTCGACGACGCTGCCGGACTGCTCCTCGGCACCTTCACAACCCTGCAGCGGGACCGTGGCGAGGACGCGCCGGCACGGATCGCACTGGACGCCGCAGGCGCGGACCTGCCCGTCGCCGTCTCGCGCGACTTCGGCCACGGCGCTGACGCACGAGCCCTGCGGCTCGGCGCGCACTGGGACAGCAGTACTCATAGCCTTGGGGCATGACCGAGACCCCGGGCCGGCTGGCCATCGTCGTCAACCCGTCCAAGTTCGAGGACCTCAGGAAGGTGAAGCGGCAGGTGGCCAGGGCCTGCGCCGACCTCGACTGGCCGGAACCGAGGTGGTACGAGACCACCAGGGAGGACCCGGGTGCGGGCCAGGCGCGGCAGGCCATCGACGACGGCGCCACCATCGTCTGCCCCCTCGGCGGGGACGGGACGGTGCGCGCGGTCGCGAGCACGCTCGTGGACTCCGGGGTGCCGATCGGCCTGCTCCCCGGAGGCACCGGGAACCTGCTGGCCCGTAACCTCCTCCTGCCCGTCGACAGGTTGGACGAGGCCCTCGAGGTGGTCCTGACCGGAACCGAACGAGCGGTGGACGTGGGGATGGTGACGTTCGACGACCGCGAGCCGGAGGTCTTCCTCGTCATGGCGGGCGTGGGCGTGGACGCCGACACGATGGCGAACGCGGACGAGACGCTGAAGAACACCGTGGGCTGGGTGGCCTACCTCGTCTCCGGCGCGAAGGCACTGCTGCACCGCGGCTTCAGGGTGACGGTGACGTCCGGCGCGGATCTCGAGCTCAGCCAGCACGCGCGCATGGTGGTGGTGGGCAACTGCGGCGAGCTGACGGGCGGCGCGGAGCTCATGCCGGACGCCGTGCTCGACGACGGGATCCTCGATGCCGTCATGCTCGCCCCCCGTGGCCTGGTGGGCTGGGGGGCGGCCGTGCTCAGCCTGGTGACCCGGAACCGGCGCGGGCACGAGTCGCTGCGCCGCCTGACCGGCGAGCGCATCGAGGTCGTCCTGGACCGTCCGGTCGAGGGCGAACTCGACGGGGATGCGGTCGGCGAGGTGAGCTCGATGGCGTGCGAGGTGCGGCCCGGTTCCCTGGTGGTCCGGACGGCCCGCAGGGACCGCCCGGACCGGAAGGGCCGCCGGGGCCGCTAGAGGACGCTGTAGGAGACCGTCACGCCGGCCATCACGATCGAGACGATGCTCATCAGCTTGATGAGGATGTTGAGGCTGGGACCGGAGGTGTCCTTGAAGGGGTCCCCGATGGTGTCGCCGATGACGGCCGCCCGGTGCGCCCGGGAGTTCTTGCCGCCGTGGTGGCCCTCCTCGATGTACTTCTTCGCGTTGTCCCACGCTCCGCCGGAGTTGGACAGGAAGATGGCGAGCGAGAAGCCGGCGGCGAGCCCACCCATCAGCAGGCCGATCACGCCGCCGACACCGAGGAGCAGCCCCACCACGACGGGCGTGCCCACTGCCAGGATGGCCGGCGTGATCATCTCGCGCTGGGCGCCCACCGTGGAGATGGCGACGCAGCGCTCGTAGTCCGGCTGGGACGTGCCCTGCAGGATCCCCGGGTCCTCGCGGAACTGGCGGCGGACCTCCTCCACCATCAGGCTCGCCGCGCGTCCGACGGCCTGCACCGTGAGGCCGCTGAACGTGAAGGCGACCATCGCCCCGAGCATGAGCCCGATGAGCACCGCGGGGTTGAGCAGGTTCACGTTGTAGTAGTCGACGAAGTCCGCGAAGGACGCCTCCGCGGTCGCGATCGTCGCGCCGTGGTCCAACTCCAGGACCATCTGCCCGTTGCGCACCAGTTCGCTGCGGATCACCTCGAAGTAGGAGGCGATCAGGGCGAGGGCGGTCAGAGCCGCGGACCCGATCGCGAAGCCCTTCCCCGTGGCGGCCGTGGTGTTGCCGAGCGAGTCGAGGGCGTCGGTGCGGGAGCGCACGTCAGCACCCAGCCCACTCATCTCGGCGTTGCCGCCGGCGTTGTCCGCGATCGGCCCGTAGGCGTCGCTCGCCAGCGTGATGCCGAGGGTGGAGAGCATGCCGACGGCGGCGATCGCCACGCCGTAGAGGCCCTGGTTGAGGGCGGAGAGGTCGAATCCGGAGGCGAGGGCGAAGGAGAGCATCGTGCCCACCGCGACGGCGAGGACCGGGATCGCCGTGGAGAGCATGCCCACTCCCACGCCGGCGATGACGATGGTGGCGGGGCCGCCCTCCGCCTGGTTGGCGATGTGCTGGGTGGGCTTGTAGCTCGAGGACGTGGAGTACTCGGTGGCCCGCCCGACGACGATGCCGGTGCCGAGGCCGGCGACCACGGCGCCCCAGATGCCCCACGTGTTCGGCATGTCAAGGACCAGGAGCAGGCCCCCCACAGCCGCGACAATCAGAAGTCCGGAGACGTTGACGCCCCGGTTGAGCGCGCCCAGCAGTTCCTTCTGGCTGGCGCCCTCCTTGGTGCGCACCAGGTACACCCCGGCGATGGAGAGGAGGACGCCGAGGCCGGCGATCGCCATCGGGGCGACCACGGCCTTGACCTGCAGGTCCGGGTCCGTCACGAACGCTGCGGCGCCGAGCGCGCTGGCGGCGAGGATCGCGCCGACGTAGGACTCGAACAGGTCGGCGCCCATGCCGGCGACGTCCCCGACGTTGTCTCCCACGTTGTCCGCGATGACCGCGGGGTTGCGCGGGTCGTCCTCAGGGATGCCGGACTCGACCTTGCCGACGAGGTCGGCGCCGACGTCGGCCGCCTTGGTGTAGATGCCCCCGCCCACGCGGGCGAACAGCGCCTGCATCGAGGCCCCGACGCCGAAGGTGAGCACCGTCGTCGTGATGAGGACCATCCGGACGCCCTCCCCGTCCGTGCCCTCCGGGAGCAACCAGTTCGCGAGGAGGAACCAGATCGCGATGTTGCCGAGGCCGAGGCCGACGACGACCAGTCCCATGACCGCTCCGCTGCGGAACGCGACCTTCAGGGCGTTCGGGAGCGAGGTGCGGGCGGCGGCGGCCGTGCGCGTGGAGGCGCGGGTGGCGGTCTGCATGCCGAAGAACCCGGCGAGGGCCGAGAACAGGCCACCAGCGAGGAAGGTGAAGGGGAGCCAGTCGCTCTGGGCGTTGAGTCCCCAGGCGAGGATCGCGAACACCACGGCGAGGCCTGCGAAGGCGATCCCCATGACCTTGTACTGCTGGCGCAGGTAGGCCATGGCGCCACTGCGCACGTGATCGCCGATCTCGATCATCTTCTCGGTGCCCTGATCCTGGGCGACCATGCCCCGGTAGAAGACCAGGGCGAAGGCGAGGGCCAACACTGCGGCGATGGGCGCGATCCAGAAGACCGGCTCGTTCATTGTTTCTCCAGGGGGGTTGCGTGGACAGACGGGACTCGACTCGCGAGCGGTCCTTGGACAGCGGTGCCGGCGTACCGGTGCGGTCAGATCACTCCAGGGACATGACCTGGGCGGACCGCCACCATCCGCGGTACTCGTTCTCGAGTTCGTCGCGGCTGGGGAAGCGGTAGAAGGCGAAGTCCTCCTGGTCGCCGACGTAGAAGCCGCCCTGGACCATGCGGTAGAGGACGCCCTGCTTGACCTGCTTCAGGACCAGCTTGGCCGACTTCGTCTCGTTGCCCTGCATCTCCACCAGCACGTCGCGCAGGTGCGCGAGGTTCGAGTAGGGCAGGTCGTGTGCGGCGCCGCGCAGGGGGTCGGTCGCGAGCTCATGGAGCTGGAGTTCGGAGAAGACGATCCGGGGGACGCTGATGGGGTTCGCGGGGTCCGTGATCGCCCTGCAGAAGTCGTGTGGGTCCAGCTTGCTGACCACCATCGGCGTGATCGGGCAGAACTCCTGGTAGAGGTGCAGGCGCGGCCGGGGCTCGGGGGCGTACTCGGACCGCTTGAGTTCCAGCGTGCGCCCATCGGTGGTGACGAGGTAGAGGTTCCCGAGGGCGGAGACCGGGATCCGCGAGAGGACCTCGTGGATCGAGAGGTAGACGGAGCGTTTCGGCGCTCCGTTCGGCTGGACCTCCAGGCGCTCGTCGACGAGGTGGAACGGGAAGTCCTCGGAACGGTAGTCCGGGTCGAGTTCGAAGAAGATGGCCTCGCCCCGCACGTGCGCCTGCATCCCGACGGCGTAGTAGCTGCCGAAGGCCTCCGGCTCCAGCATCGAGGCGATCAAGGCCTCGGGGATGAGGGACAGATACAGGTGCCTTGCCATGCCTCGCCTCGGTTTCGCTCGTCCTCCAGTGGACCGTGGCCAGTGTAGCCCGGGCTGTGAGCAAGCCGGGTGGGACCTTCGCCCGGCGAGACGCTCAGGCCATGTGCACCGTGCGCTGCGGGAACGGGATCTCGATCCCCGCCTCGTCGAACCGCCTCTTCAGCCGCTTGACGAACTGGTGCCGCATCTCCCACTGGTCGTCGAACTGCCCGGCCCGCAGGACGATCGTCATGTCGATCGACGAGTCGCCGAAGGTGTGGAAGCGCGCGGAGGGCTCGAAGTCCCGGACGGTGGGCGAGAACTCCGCGATGACCTCGGTGGCCACCTCCTTGGCGACGCGCTCGGCCAGGTCGAGATCCGAGTCGTAGGCGACGCCCACGGACATGTACACCCCGAAGTCCTCCGCGGGGAGCTTGTGGTTGGTGAAGATCGTGCTCGCGAGCGTGGCATTGGGGACCACCACCATGTTCCGTGCGAGCTGCCGGATGGTGGTGTACCGCCAGTTGACGTCCTCCACGAAGCCGGACTCCCCTGAGGAGAGTTCCACGTAGTCCCCGGCGCGCACCATCTTGCTGGAGATGATCTGGAGGCCCGCGAACAGGTTGCTGAGCGTGTCCTGCAGGGCGAGGGCGACTGCCAGGCCGCCGACTCCCAGCGCGGTCAGCATGGGGGTGATCGAGATGCCCAAGGTGCTGAGCACCGCCAGGAGGCCGATGACGAGGATCGCCAACCGCACGATGTTGAGGAAGATGCTGGCCGAGGCGGCGCCACCCTCCATGGACGCGGAGTAGACCCGTGCCAGCCCACCGGCGAACCGGACGACCGCGAACGTGATCGATGCCCCCAGCAGGACGATGAGCGAGGTCCGGATCCAGTCCTCGATGCGGTCGCTCCACGCCACGGCCTCCAGTGCGGCGAAGCCACCGGCGATGGCTCCCCAGAGGATGGGGTGGCGGCCGAGCCCGTCCGCGACCGCCGCGAAGCCGCCCCACTTCAGCTTCGGCGAGGCCAGCGCGGCACGCGTGATCCGTCCCGCAGCCCAGCCGATGAGCGCCCCGCCCACCACCAGGAGTGCCCACGTGCCCCAGTCCGCGATGTCGAAACCGAACATCCTCACCCTCCTCGACGACCCGTCGAGACTACCCGAGGGCGCGGGGGTGGGTCACAGCGGCGGGTGGGGGTGGTGCTCGGCCCGGCGCTGGAAGGACAGGATCTTGGGGTTCTGGATCACGCCCTCGCGGATCTCGATGGCGCGGCGGATGGTGACGTCCTCGTCCCAGCCGGCCGGGCCGCGCATGACGCTGCGCAGGTGCGGCAGGAGCGCCTCGGAGATGTCCCACGTGGCGCTGTTCCACAGGTAGGTGGGGCTGTGGTCCACGCCGTAGTAGGTCACCCCGTCCCCCACCTCGAAGATCGGGTCCTCGAACGAGGTGGGGCGGGCGAACTCGAAGCCCATCCCCAGGTCGCACGAGACGTCGACCAGGAGGCTGCCCGGCTCGAACGCCTCCAGGTCGGCGCTGGTGACGAACATGTGGGGGTCGTCAGTGTCCTGGAAGACGCAGTTGACGACGACGTCGAAGCTCGCCAGGAGCTCGTGCGTCGCCCTGGCGCCGTCCTCCGTCTGGACGACGGTGCGGCCCGGGTCCTCCTCGAGCCGCTCCAGGTGCTCGAGCTGGATCCCCGGGACCGGGGCTGCCACCGCGGTCACCTCGCGCGTGGTGAGCACTGTGATGTCGTGGATCCCGAGCCCCTGGAGGGCGGTGATCGCGCCACGGGCGGTGTTGCCGAAGCCGATGACGACGGCGCGCAGGCGCCGCCCGTAGTGCCCCGTGGTGCCCTTCAGCGTCAGCGCGTGCAGCACGGAGCAGTAGCCGGCGAG
>RZYE01000179.1 GCA_009930425.1 Actinomycetota bacterium
GCCGCACGTTCTCCCCGGCGACGACGGCGCGCAGCACCGTGACCGTCGCGTCACCCTGGTCCGTGGCCTCCAGCGGGACGACGGCGTCCGCACCCACCGGCAACGGTGCGCCGGACGCGAGGCGCACGACGGCGCCGTCGACGAGGTGGACGACGTCGGTGTCCCCCGCCCGGAGGTCGTCCACCACGCGGAGCCGCACCGGACGGGCGGAGGCGGCGGCGACGTCGTCACTGCGGACGGCGTAGCCATCGAGCGCTGCGAGGTCGGTGACGGGGAGGTCCGAGGGCGCTCGCACGTCCTCCGCGAGGATGCACCCCACGGCGTCGGGGAGCTGGACGGCGAGCGGGGGGAGCTGGCCCACCGCGGCGAGGCACGCCTGCAGGTGGTCCTGGACGGATCGCATGACGGAAGGCTACCGCGCGCCGGGACACACCCCCGGCGCGAAAAGATGCCGGTGTCGGGGGCACCTGCGAGAATCGAGGGCATGCGTGAGCCCCTGCGGCTTCCCCAGACGGCCGGTTACGAGATCGAGGACGCGAAGCACGAGCTCCGCCAGGTGATCCGGAAGCACCGGCACCTCCGGAGCCGTGCCGAGCTGGAGGCACTCGGGGAGGCCTTCGCGGAGAACGCGTTGCAGGCGATCGGCGATGCACGCAGCGTTGCCCTCTACGTGTCGACCGGCTGGGAGCCCCCCACGCTGCCGCTGCTCGAGAAGCTGCGAGCCCGCGACGTGGCGGTGCTCCTCCCCGTCCTCGGCCCCAAGCTGTCCCGCACCTGGGGCTTCTACAAGGGTGCGGAGGACCTCCAACCGCGGGCGCCGGGCCGCCCGCCCGAGCCCTCCGGGCCCACGCTCGAGGCCGAGGCCATCCGCTCCGTGGAGGTGGTCATCGCTCCCGGCCTCGCGATCGACGGGTTCGGCAACCGCCTCGGCCAGGGCGGCGGCTGGTATGACCGCGTCCTCAAGCTCGTGGACCCGGACACGCCAACCTTCTCGATGGTCTTCGACGACGAGCTCATCTCCAGCCAGGTCCTCCCGGTGGACGAGCTCGACGTCCGGGTGCATGCAGTCATCACGCCCACGCGGGTCTTCCTGCTCGCGGGCTCCCGGCTCGAACGCGAGACCTTGGAGGCGATCCAGAACGCCTGACCCAGCCGCAGCCGGTCGTCACTCGCCGGGGGTCAGGGTCAGCGTGGCGTCAGCCTGCTCCTCCACTGCCTCGCGCGTGAAGGGCCAGTTGAAGGTCTCGCCCCGCACCCACGCCCCGAGCTGGTTGGCGTAGTGGCGGGAGGTGGGGTGACCGGAGGCTCCGGAGGTCATCACCCAGGTCGAGGCATCCGGATCCTCGAGGTCCACCACCATCCGCATCGATGGTGCGGTGGTCATCGCGTAGGAGAAGACGCCGTCCTCATCCGGCGAGGCGTCCCAGCCGGTCGCGTTCACGGATGAGCTGCCACCCGGAACCGCCACCGGGGTGGGGTTGACGAGCCAGGCGAGCACGCCGGGCGTGGTCTCCGGCGGGAGCACCGGGTGCGTGAAGTGGGCCTTGTGCAGGTCCCCCCACCGCCAGCGGTCGGCGTCCTTGCCGAGGGAGTTCGTGAGCTGGTTGCGGGCATACTGCAGGGCACGCAGGAGGATCTCGTCCCGGGTCTCGGTGATCGACACGGTGGAGACGTCGTCCCACCACGGGTTGCGGGGGTCCTCCATGAGCACGGAGACCACCCGGATCCACCGGGAGTCATCCCGCGAGGTGGTCCCGTCGGGCAGCTCGTCATCGAAGGTGAGGGACACCAGGTTCGCCCAGACGGCATTGAAGTAGGCGGCGCCGGAGGAGTCCACGTCGTTCGGATAGCCCTGCTCCTCCCAGAGCGCCAGCTCGCCCACGGCCTCGCGGAGGAAGGCGTCCTCGATGTTCAGGCGGAGGATCGCGGGGACGAGCACGCCGGCGAGCGGATTGGCCGTGTCCAGCATGATCGCGTTCGCGGCCTCCACCGTGAGGTCCTCGCCGGCGGCGATCGAATCCTCGAGGAGGGCACGGATCCGGTCGGAGCGGTAGCCGTGATCGAAGTCGGCGGCGAGGAACGGCCCGCCGCCCTGGACGGTCACCGCCTGGTTGGCGGCCACCACGAACCCCTCGCCGGGGTTGAGCGCCCGTGGCAGGTTCTCCGCCGGGATGTTCCCCTCCCAGTCGAAGGTGGGGTCCCAGCCGGGCCGCGGCCAGGTGCCGTCCACCGGCACCGCGTTCACCGCGAGGGGGGACCGGATGGGGATGCTGCCCGCGGCCTGGTGCCCGATGTCCCCGGCGGACGTGGCGAACACGATGTTCTGCGCTGGAACGTCGAGGAGGGCGGCCGCTGCCGCGACGTCGTCGGCGGAGGTGGCCCGGTTGAGCGCGAGGATCCCCTCGATGGTGCGGCCCGGTTCGAGCCCTGTCCAGGCGAGTGCGACCGCGTAGCCGTCGATGCCACCCGGTGGGCTGCCCGCCGGGACGGGCGCGCTCGCCGCGGTGGAGACCTCGTCGAGGACGCCCGAGACGATGGGACCGTGGACCGTGGACTGGACCGTGATCGAGAACGGCTCCGCCCCGGCCACGTCGATCACCTCGGTGCGTGACTCGGTCTCCACACGCTCCTCGCCACGCTCGTAGGTGCCGTCGGAATGCATGCGCTCCAGGAAGAAGTCGGTGACGTCGGCGCGCGTGTTGGTCAGGCCCCAGGCGAGGTCACCGTTGTGGCCGATCAGGACCCCGGGCAGCCCGGACAACGAGAAGCCGGAGACGTCGAACGAGCAGTCGGGCCCCGCTGCGACGCAGTGGAGGCCGACCTGGTACCAGACGCCGGGCACGCCCACCGAGAGGTGGGGGTCGTTCGCGAGCAGGGGCAGGCCGGAGGCCGTGTGCTCTCCGGAGACGACGAACGAGTTGGACCCGACGCCGTCGTCCCCTCCCACGAGCCGGGGAACGGCCGCGAGGGCGAGCAGCGCGGTGTCGAACGCCGCCGCGGCGGCCCGGTACTCGGCCCGGCTCCCGCCGAGTGCGCCCGTCTCGAAGGAGGCGTCCACCGCCTGGCCCGGACCGGCGTCCTCTGCCGGTGCGGCCGGCACCACGATGGGCTCGTGGGCCTCGTACGGGTAGGCGGGGAACAGCTCGGCCACCCGCTCCATGTTCCCGACCGTCCGGTAGACACGGGTGCGCTCCAGCTCCTCGTCGTAGTTGGACTTCAGGTCCCACGCCATCGCCTTGAGCCAGGTGAGGGAGTCCACCGGCGTCCACGGCTCGATGTCCGGGACCTCCACCTGGAGGCCAAGCACCGTGTACTCCATCGCGAGCTCCGAGGCCTCCCTCCCTTCGAGGTACGTGTTGACGCCGTCGGCGTACGCCTGCAGGAGCGCACGCGACTCGGACCCGAGCAGGTCCCACTCCTCCTCGGCGACCTCGCGCCAGCCGAGGGTGCGGATGACGGTGTCCGCGGTGCGCGCCTCCGCCACGTCGCCGAGGAGCTCGGAGAGCCGCCCTGAGGCCACGTGCCGCCGGTAGTCCATCTCGAAGAAGCGGTCCTGGGCGTGGACGAAGCCCTGGGCGAGGAAGAGGTCCGTGTCCGATTCCGCCCACAGGTGGGGCACGCCGCGCTCGTCGCGGGTCACCGTCACCGGTGCCCCCAGCGCTGCGATCGTCACGGTTCCCTCCGTGGCGGGCAACGGACGGCGCAGCACCCACGCCGCGAGGCCGGCCCCTGCCACGAGCACCACAACGAGGAGGACTGCCAGCACGACGAAGACGCGGCGGATGATCCCTCTCCGTGCACTCACTGTCGCAGCTTATCCGTCGGCCTCACCACGGTCCGCCATTTGTCGCGAGAAGGGGGTAGAATTGGCACTCAAAGGCACTGAGTGCCAGCCATGCCGGAGGGACACATGCCGACGTACGCGTATCGCTGCACCAAGTGCAACGAGGAGTTCGACATCTACCAGCGCTTCGATGAGGAGTCGCTGACCAACTGCCCACGCTGTGACGCGCCGCTCCGCAAGCTCTTCACGCCCTCCGGGATCGTGTTCAAGGGCCAGGGCTTCTACCGGACCGACTCGCGGTCCTCGAAGAAGTCCTCCGCCACGCCGTCACCCCGGAAGACGCCGTCCACCCCGACGAAGACCGACTGACCGTCCGCAGGACGTGGGCGGCAACCGACCGTCCACAGCTCGCAGGCGGCAACCGACCGTCCACAGGGTGCCAACTGCCGGCGCCGCTG
>RZYE01000002.1 GCA_009930425.1 Actinomycetota bacterium
CGACAGGGCACTCCGCGAGGCGCTGCTGCCGACCTTCCCCCAGATCTCGGACTTCGAGCTCATCGACTTCAAGGTCCGGATCCTCGACTCGATGCAGGGGACGGGGGCGACGATCCGGGTGCTCATCGAGACGACCGACGGCATCAGGTCCTGGTCGACCGTGGGGGTGGGATCCGACGTGGTCGCCGCCTCCTGGGAGGCACTGGTCGACTCGATCACGTGGGGCCTGCTCCACCACGCGGTCGAGACCGGCCAGCACGTCGGCTGACCGTAGAATTGCCCGCATGCGTGGCGAGTACAAGGTTCCCGGCGGCAAGCTCGTGGCCGTCGACGTCGAGGTGGAGGACGGCCTGCTCTCCTCGGTGGCGGTCTCGGGGGACTTCTTCCTCGAGCCCGACGACGCGCTGGAGGACATCAACGCCGCCCTGACGGGGATGCCCACGGCGGCCGACGTCGCCGCTCACGTCTCCGCCATCGAGGCGGCCACCCCCGGGGTCCGCTTCATCGGGTTCAGCCCGGAGGCTGTCGGCATCGCCATCCGCCGGGCCCTCGGCCACGCCACCTCATGGTCGGACCACACGTTCGACATCATCCACTCGACCCCCCGGCACCCGGCCATGCACGTCGCGCTCGACGAGGTGCTGGCCGGAGAACTCGCCGCCGGGCGCCGCCGCCCGACCCTCGTCTTCTGGGAGTGGGACGCGCCGCTGGTCGTGATCGGCTCCTTCCAGTCCGTCCGCAACGAGATCGACCCCGACGGGCTGTCGCGGCACGGCATGATGGTGGTCCGCCGGGTCACCGGGGGCGGCGCGATGTTCATGGAGGCCGGCAACTGCATCACCTACTCCCTGGTGGTCCCCACGTCGCTGGTGGAGGGGCTGAGCTTCGAGCGGTCCTACTCGTTCCTGGACGACTGGGTGCTGGGCGCGCTCAAGTCGGTGGGCGTCGAGGCCCGGTACGTGCCCCTCAACGACATCGCCTCGGACAAGGGCAAGATCGGGGGAGCGGCGCAGAAGCGCTTCGCGAACGGCGTCACGCTCCACCACGTCACGATGGCCTACGACATGGACGCCGACAAGATGCTCGAGGTACTGCGGATCGGGCGCGAGAAGCTGTCCGACAAGGGCACCCGGTCCGCGAACAAGCGGGTGGACCCGATGCGATCCCAGACGGGCATGGCACGCGCCGACATCATCGACGCCTTCATCGAGCACTTCTCCTCGCTGAACGAGACCCGGCGCTCCGACTTCACCGCCGATGAGCTCGCCCGGGCGGAGGAGCTGGTGAACACCAAGTTCCTCACCCCGGAATGGACCCACCGGGTGCCGTGACCCCTACCAGCGGTGGTGCACGGCCGCCCTGAACCAACGGTCGTAGAGGTCCTCCAGGGCGGCGTCGAGCTCGGCCCCCAACGGAGGGAGGTCCGCCGCCGCGGCGTTCCCCAGCGCCTGACGGTTGTTCCGCGCCCCCGGGATCACGGTCGTCACGCCCGGCCGGTCGATGATCCACCGAAGTGCCACCTGCGCCGGTGTCGCACCCTCAGGACCGAGCTCACGGGCGAGCGCGGTGAACTCCGCGGCGGCCTTCACGCCGTCCTCGTAGTCGACTCCCGCGAAGGTCTCGCCGACGTCGAAGGCCTCGCCGTGCCGGTTGTAGTTGCGGTGGTCGGTCGGGGCGAACGTGGTCTCCGCCGTGTACCGCCCCGAGAGCAGCCCGGAGGCGAGCGGTACGCGGGCGATGATGCCGATGCCCTTCTCGAGGGCGGCCGGCAGGACCTCGTCGAGGGGCTTGCGCCGGAACACGTTCAGGATGATCTGGACCGAGGCGACGTTCCGTTCCATCGCGGCGAGCGCCTCGTCGCACGTCTCCACCGAGACGCCGTAGTGGGCGATCCGCCCCTCATCCACCATGCGGTCGAGGGCGTCGTAGACGCGGTCGTCGGAGAAGACCGGGGTCGGCGGGCAGTGCAGTTGCACGAGGTCGAGGGTGTCGACGCCGAGGTTCGCGCGCGACCGGTCGTTCCAGGCACGGAAGTTGGCCTCCGTGTAGTTCTCCGGGACCTGGTCCACCCGCCGTCCCATCTTGGTGGCCACGAAGGGGCGTGGGCCGTCGATCGCGGCGAGGTAGCGCCCGATGAGGGCCTCGGAGCGGCCGTCGCCGTAGACGTCCGCCGTGTCGAGGAAGTCGACCCCGCTTCCCTGGGCGTCGCCGAGCAGGGTGAGAGCGTCGTCGTCGTTCACGTCCCCCCAGTCAGACCCCAGCTGCCAGGTCCCGAGACCGACCACGGAGACCCCTGCCCCCGTCCGTCCCAACGCGCGATGTTCCATTGCGGCCCTCCTTGGTTCCCGTCCAGCCTAAGCTCCGCGTGTCAGGCGTGCGGCCGGGTTGCTGTCCCGAAAGTGGCCAGATTCGCCACAATTCGGCCGTTTCAGGCGTTTGGGGCAGACATTGGCGCACGCAACTGCGTAAGGTCGGGACAGCGGCACCCAAAAAGCGGGGCCTGCACCTGACCCAACCAAGGAGAGCCATACATGTCCGTGAACCGTACTGATCTCGTCGCCGCCGTCGCGGAGCGCGCCTCGCTCACCAAGGCGCAGGCGGACGCCGCCCTGGCCGCCATCCAGGACGTGATGGTGGAGTCGATCGCCAAGGGAGAGGCCGTCAAGGTCACCGGCCTGCTGTCGGTGGAGCGCGTGGACCGCGCCGCCCGCACCGGCCGGAACCCCCGCACGGGCGAGGAGATCGCCATCCCCGCCGGCTACGGTGTCAAGATCACCGCGGGCTCGGCGCTGAAGAAGGCAGTGGCCAAGTAGGCGCCCCAGGAGGCGGCCGACCGGTAAGGTCGGTCGCCTTCGTCGTGTCCGCGTCCTAGACTGCTCGCCATGAGGAACCGCTTCCGCGCCGCCCACGACGCCCCGGGGAGCCCCGGAGCGCCCGACTCCCCGTCCGCCGACGGGGCGACCACGCTGCTCGAGCGCGAGGAGACCGCCGAGGACTCCTCGGAGGGCGACCGTTTCGCCCACTACGTGCGCAAGGACCGGATCGCGGCCTCGGCGGCGTCCGGACGGCCCGTGGTGGCGCTGTGCGGGAAGGTGTGGACCCCCCGACGGGACCCGAGCAGGTACCCCGTCTGTCCGGCCTGCAAGGAGATCCTCGAGAGCCTCCAGTCCGGCGGCAGGGGTGGGGACGGCGGCAGGGGTGGGGACAAGGGCGACTAGGAACCCAGCGACACGTGCCGCGTGGTGAGGGCCGGCTCTCCCTCCGAGAGCCGCCAGGCCGGGTACGGCAGCTCCGCACGTGACGCCAGGTGGCGTTCCGTGGCCCGCTGCAGGGCCTCCGGCCCGCGATGCTCCTCGACCACGGCGCCGTCGCGTATCAACTCGACCTGGAGTGGGCGGGCCCCGAGGTCCTCGAGGTGGCGTTCCGCGTCACCCGGGTCACCCCCGGTCACGGTGACCTCCTCGACGGCGTGGCCCTCCTCCAGCACCCGTCCCGCGAGCTTCCGGCCGCCGATCGACCTCTTGGACTCCGACTCCTTCTGGACGGGCTCGAAGCGCCCATCGGTACCCTCCCGGGCCACGAGCTTGTACACGAGCTCGGCCGTCGGATGGCCGGAGCCGGTCACCAGCTTCGTGCCGACGCCGTAGGCATCCACCGGCGCGGCATTCAGCGCGGCGATGGCGTACTCGTCGAGGTCGGAGGTGACGGTGATCCGGGTGGAGGTCGCTCCGAGGTCGTCGAGCTGCTGGCGGACCGTGAAGGCCTGGGCCACGAGGTCACCGGAGTCCAGTCGCACCGCTCCCAGCTCCCCACCCGCCGCCCGTGCGGCGGCCACGGCGCGCTCCACTCCGCGCGGGACATCGTAGGTGTCCACGAGGAGGGTGGTGCCGGGCCCGAGAGCCGCGACCTGGGCGGCGAACGCCGACTCCTCGTCGTCGTGGAGGAGCGTGAACGAGTGGGCTGCCGTGCCGATGGGCCGGATGCCGTAGCGGTGGGCAGCCTCGAGGTCCGAGGTCCCCGCGAAGCCGGCGACCACTGCGGCGCGGGCGGCCGCCACCGCGGCCTCCTCGTGGGTGCGGCGCGCCCCCATCTCCAGGCACGGCCGGCCGTGCGCCGCAGTCGTCATCCGCGAGGCGGCGGCCGCCACCGCGCAGTCATGGTTCAGCACGGACAGCACCACCGTCTCCAGCACCACCGCCTCGGCGAACGTGCCCTCGACGGTCAGGACGGGTGAGCCGGGGAAGAAGCACTCGCCCTCCGCGTACCCGGTGATCGAACCTGTGAAGCGGAGGCCGGCGAGGAATTCGAGGGTCTGGGGCCGGACGACGCCCCTCTCGCCGAGCCAGCCGAGCTGCGCGTCGGTGAACCGGAAGGCCTCGACCGCGTCCAGGAGCCGGGCCACGCCCGCCACCACCCCATAGCGCCGCCGCGAGGGCAGGCGGCGGTTGAACACCTCGAAGACGCACGCGCGAGACGCGGTCCCCGACTCGAGGGCGGCATCGATCATGGTGAGCTCGTACATGTCGGTGAACAGGGCGGTGGATTGGCACGGCATGGTCGAAACGCTAGCGCGTGACCTGCCGTTCGGCCCCGTGCTCCGTGGGACGGGTGGGACAATTGGCCACGATGACCTCCCTGCCGGACCAGCAACTCGACGACCAGGCGACGACGCAGAGCGCCTGGCGCGTGGTGGTGTGGGACGACCCCGTCAACCTCATGAGCTACGTGACTTACGTGTTCGAGACCCACTTCGGCCATCCGCACGACAGGGCGCACGCCCTCATGATGCAGGTCCACACGGAGGGCCGGGCGGTGGTCGCCGAGGGAGGACGGGAGCCGATGGAGAGCCACGTCTCCGCGATGCACTCCTACGGGCTGTGGGCGACCCTGGAGAGCCCCGGCTGATGTTCGCGTTCACCGCCACGTCCGCGGGCTACGCCTCACGGCTCGACACCTCGGAACGGGCTGTCCTCACCCGTGTCGTGGAGGACGTCGCCATCCTCGTGGCGGACGGTGAGGAGGAACGCGGCGACGATGACGATCCGATCGCCCACCTGGACTTCGAACCTGCCGGGGCCGGCGAACGGCCGGACGGGGACCCCGCCCTCGCGCGACTCTTCCCGCCCATGTCCGTCTCCGATCCGGACCTTGCCGCGGAGATGCGTGGGCTGACGGTGGACGAGGTCCGCCGCAGCAAGCTGGCCAACCTCGCCGTGGTCGCTCGCGCCCTGGCCTCCGGGTCCGAGACGGTGCTGGTCCGCCGCGGGGAGGAACTCCAGTGGCTCGCCGCGCTGACCGATGTCCGGCTGGTGCTCGCCTCCCGCCTGGGAATCGACGACGACGCCGACTCCCGGCGGGTCCACGACCTGGCCGTTGCCTCCGCCCGCGAGGACTCGTCGGGTGGCGACGACGAGCGGCTCGTGGCGTTGGCGTCCCTGTACGCCGGTCTCACGTGGTGGCAGGAGTCACTGCTCCTCGCGGTGTCCCGGGACCGCCGGGCGATCTAAGCTCGTCCTGTGAAGCATGCGCCCATCGGGGTCTTCGACTCGGGAGTCGGAGGACTGACGGTCGCCCGCGCGATCATCGACCAGCTGCCGGGTGAGTCGATCATCTACATCGGGGACACGGCGAACTCCCCGTACGGGCCCAAGCCGATCGCCCACGTCCGCCAGCTCGCGATGGACATCATGGACCAGCTCGTCATCTCGGGGGTCAAGGCCCTCGTGATCGCCTGCAACTCCGCCTCCGCCGCGACCCTCCGGGACGCACGGGAGCGCTACGCCGTCGACGCCGGCGTCCCGGTGGTCGAGGTGATCCACCCGGCCGTTCGCCGTGCCGTCTCCGCCACTCGCAACGGCAGGGTGGGCGTCCTCGGCACGGAGGCGACCATCACGTCGGGGGCCTACCAGGACGCGTTCGCGGCGGCGCCGCACCTCACCCTCACCATGAAGGCGTGCCCGCTGTTCGTGGACTACGTGGAGCGCGGCATCACCGCCGGCCCGGAGATCCTCCGGGTCGCCCGGGAGTACCTCGAGCCCGTTCGTGCCGCCGGGGTCGACACCCTCGTCCTGGGATGCACCCACTACCCGCTCCTCACCGGCGTCATCAGCTACGTCATGGGTGAGGACGTCACTTTGGTCTCCTCCGCCGAGGAGACGGCCAAGGACCTCTACCGCACCCTCACGGCGCACGACCTGCTCGCGGACCACCTGAGCGTCCCGGAGCACCGCTTCCTCGCCACGGGCGACGCTGCCGACTTCGCGCGCCTGGCGAGGCGCTTCCTGCCCGAGGTCCAGTCCGTCTCCGGCATCACCGCCCTGACTGGAGTCAATCGATGAAACTGACCGTGGTCGGCTGCTCCGGCTCGATGTCCGGCCCAACCTCCGCCGCCTCCTGCTACCTGATCCAGGCGCGCGGGACCTCCGACGACGGCGCACGCCGGGTCTTCACCGTGGTCCTCGACCTGGGACCCGGGGCCTTCGGCCAACTCATGAACCACGTCGACCCGCGGGACGTCGACCTTGTCGTCCTGTCCCATCTCCACGCTGACCACATGGCGGACATGATCGGCTACCACGTCTTCCGGCGCTGGTATCCGACGGGTGCGCTCGGGCCAGTCGACGTGCTCGCGCCGGGCGACGCCGTCGACCGCGTGCGCGGGGTGGGCGGCGACGGTCCGGAGGAGGACTTCTCCGCGGACTTCACCTTCCGCCCGTTCGACGCCAACCCGGTGGTCGAGGTGGGCCCGATGCGGATCGAGGCGTTCCCCGTGCTGCACCCGGTGGAGGCGTGGGCGGTGCGGGTGACCGGGCCGTCGTCCACCGGCGACGGGGAGGTCGTGGTCACCTACTCCGGTGACACCGATGCCTGCGACGGCCTCGTGGAGTCGGCCCGCGATGTCGACCTGTTCCTGTGCGAGGCCGGGTTCGTGGAGGGTCGCGACACCGTGCGGGGCATCCACCTCACGGGCGAGCGGGCCGGGGAGATCGCATCCCTCGCCGGGGCGCGGCACCTGGTGCTCACCCACATCCAGCCGTGGACGGAGCCGCAGGAGGTCGCCCGCGCCGCGTCCACGCGGTTCGACGGCGGCATCGAGGTGGCGCGCACCGGAGCGGTCTGGGAGCTCTGACCCGGGTAGGCTCGTGCCATGGAGCACACCCGCGCGGACGGACGCACGCCCCGGGAGATGCGGGACGTCCGCATCACCCGTAACTGGCTGGACACGGCCGAGGGGAGTGCCCTCATCGAGTTCGGCGGTACCCGCGTGCTGTGCGCGGCCAGCTTCACGAGCGGGGTACCACGGTGGCGAGCCGGTTCCGGGCTCGGCTGGGTGACCGCCGAGTACGCCATGCTGCCGCGCGCCACGTCCACCCGCACCGACCGTGAGTCCGTCCGGGGCAGGATCGGCGGGCGGACCCACGAGATCTCCCGCCTGATCGGACGCTCGCTGCGGGCGGTCGTCGACTACCGGGCGCTCGGGGAGAACACGATCGTCCTGGACTGCGACGTCCTCCAGGCCGACGGTGGGACCAGGACCGCCGCGATCACCGGGGCGTGGGTGGCCCTCGCGGACGCGGTCGCCTGGGGGACCGAGCGGGGCCACGTCGGCCGGCGGCCGGTGCTCACGGACAGCGTGGCGGCCGTGTCCGTGGGAATCATCGACGGCGTTCCCTGCCTCGACCTGCCCTACGAGGAGGACGTCCGGGCGCACACCGACATGAACGTCGTGGCGACCGGGGCCGGCAGGTTCGTGGAGGTCCAGGGCACTGCCGAGGGTGCTCCCTTCGACCGCGCCGAACTCGACGCACTCCTCGACCTGGCGCTCGGCGGGATCGCCCACCTGACCACGGTGCAGCGCAGTGCCCTCGGGGACGGCCGATGACCACGGACGGCTATGCGGGCGGGCTCATGGATGAGCATCCCGGGGACCTGAGCCCGATGCGGCGCGTGCCCCGGTCCGCGCGCCTCGTGCTCGGCACCGCGAACGCCCACAAGGTCGGGGAGCTGCGTGCGATCCTCGCCGCCGAGATCCCCGGCTTCGACACGGAGGTGGTCATCGGCGTGTCCGACCTCGGGATCGACTCGCCGGTGGAGGACGGGGTGACGTTCGAGGAGAACGCGGTCCTGAAGGCCCGCCACTTCGCGCGGGCCACCCGGCTTCCTGCGATCGCGGACGACTCGGGACTCGTGGTCGACGTGTTCGGTGGGGCGCCCGGGGTGTTCTCCGCCCGGTGGTGCGGTCACCACGGGGACGACCGCGCCAACCTGGACCTGCTCCTCGCCCAGCTCGAGGATGTCCCGGAACACCACCGCGGTGCCCGCTTCGTCTGTGCCGCTGCGCTCGTGACGCCGTCGGGGGAGCAGTACGTGGAGGTCGCCGAGGTGCGCGGCTGCCTGCTGGAGCGACCCGAGGGCACGGGGGGCTTCGGCTACGACCCGATCTTCCAGCCGCGGGGCCACTCGCGCTCGATGGCGGAGCTCACCGCGGCCGAGAAGAACGCGATCTCGCACCGGGGCAAGGCGTTCAGGGCGTTGGCCGACGAGATCGCGTCCGTGGTCGCCCGCGGAGGCCGTTGACCAGCCGCCAGCCCAGCAACCCCGCGGCGAGCACAGCGCCCGCCACGAGGACGAAGGCGCCCTCCGCCGTCTCTCCCAACAGGAGACGGCCGACGAGGCCCCCGAGCAACGTCACCGCCCAGACGAGGAGTCCTGCCAGGATCGGACGGGGGCTCCGGCGCCTCCATTCCAGGACCAGGTGCGCGGTCAGCGCCGCGACCCCGAAGGGGAGCGCGGTGCGCAGGACGTCCGTGGGAACGATGCCCTCGCCGTGCGTTGCCCGCCCGATCGCCGCGAAGGCCACCACCACCGCGAGGTCGAGGCCCACGGCCGGGAGGTCCTCCCGCCGCCGGCCCCCTTCGCTCATCCCAGTCTCCCCAGCGAGGCGAGCAGTTGGGTGAGGAGCTGGGCATGGCCGTCCAGCATCTCCTTGAGGAGGAGTGGGTCCATGGCCTCCTCCGGCGTGAACCACGAGAAGTCGAGCGCGTCGTCCTGCGGCGTGGGCTCGCCGTCGATCGGGACGGCGTAGACCAGCGCGACGGAGTGCTGGCGCGGGTCATGGAAGCCGTAGCCGGGGGTGGGGAAGTACTGCGCGACGGTGAAGGGCTGGAGGCTGGCCGGCAGCCGGGGGAAGGCCATGGCCCCGAGGTCCTTCACGAGGTGCCGGGTGAGGGCCTCACGGAGCGTCTCGTGGTACAGGACCCGGCCGGACACGAAGGACCGCTGCAGGCCGCCGTGTTCCGTTGCGGTCAGCAGCATGCCGACTGCCTCCAGGTCACCGTCGGCGCCGAGGCGCAGGGGAAGGGCCTCGACGTACAACATGGGAACCTTCCGGCGCACCTCGTCCAGGTCGTAGGGCGTCAGCCACGGTCCCTGGTCCCCGCTCGCCAGTCCTGCCACGTTCTGCCTCCACCCCGAAGAGCCCGACACGGTCGGTTCCCACTTTCTCACGAACATCGTGGGGGACGCGATGAGAGACCGCCGGTGGGGGCCGGGGGAGTGTGGCCGGGGGTGGACACGCGAGAGGGCCGGACACTCGCCCGGCCCTCCTGTGGTGCGCCATCAGGGACTCGAACCCCGAACCCGCTGATTAAGAGTCAGCTGCTCTGCCAATTGAGCTAATGGCGCGTGCGGCTCGAAGAACATTACCAGCGTTGGCGGGGGCCACCAAATCCGGCGCTGGTCCGGACGGGCGAGACATGCGCCACATGCACTACCGTGTGCCGCAGGAGAGAGGAGCCCCCATGACACTCGACGCCGGCCAGCCCGCGCCGCCCTTCACCCTTCCGACGGCGGACGGCGAGGTCTCGCTCGCCACGCTGCTCGAGGAGGCGGATTCCGGGGTGGTCGTGTACTTCTATCCCGCGGCCATGACGCCCGGCTGCACGACGGAGGCATGCGACTTCCGTGACTCGCTCGCCTCTCTCACGGGACACGGATACACGGTCGTCGGCATCTCGCCGGACCCTCCGGCGAAGCTCGCGGAGTTCGCCGGTAAGGAGGGGCTGACGTTCCCGCTGGCGTCCGACCCCGACCACGCGGTGGCCGAGGCCTACGGGGCGTGGGGCGAGAAGAAGCTCTACGGCAAGGTGGTGCACGGCATCATCCGCTCCACGTTCGTCGTGGCCCCGGACGGAACGCTCCGCCACGCCTACCGGAACGTGAAGGCCACCGGGCATGTCGCCCGTGTGCGGCGTGAACTCGGCATCGACTGATCGGTGGGCGGTGCGCCCAGTAGACTTCAGGGCACGCGCGAGTGGCGTAACTGGCAGCCGCGCTGGATTTAGGTTCCAGTGTCTTCGGACGTACGGGTTCGAGTCCCGTCTCGCGCACCCCGGGGAGCGCGTTCGGCACGGCCGGGTGGGCCGCGCGACCGTGCTAACTTGTCGATCATGACAGTCCCCCCCACGTCCGCCCCTGCCAGCGACTTCGTCCGCGAGATGGTCCGCAGGGACATGGAGGAGGGGACCTTCGCCGGCCGGGTCCAGACGCGGTTCCCCCCGGAGCCGAACGGCTATCTCCACATCGGGCACGCCAAGGCAATCGTCCTCGACTTCGGGATCGCCCAGGAGTTCGGCGGGACGTGCAACCTGCGCTTCGACGACACGAACCCGGAGACGGAGGAGAAGCACTTCGTCGACGGGATCATCGAGGACATCGCGTGGCTCGGTTACTTCCCGGCGCGGACGATCCATGCCTCCGACTACTTCGAGCAGCTCTACGCCTGGGCGGAGCACCTGGTCGAGCGGGGTCTCGCCTACGTCGACGACCAGGATCCGGACACCATCTCCGCGCAACGGGGCGGCTACGGCAGGCCGGGTGTCGAGAGCCCGTACCGGAACCGGGCACCGGAGGAGAACCTGGACCTCCTGCGCCGCATGAGGGCCGGCGAGTTCCCCGACGGGTCGCGCGTGCTCCGGGCCCGGATCGACATGGCCCATGAGAACATGCAGCTGCGGGACCCGATCATGTACCGGATCCGCCGCGGCCACCACTACCGCACCGGGGACGAGTGGTGCATCTACCCCACCTACGACTGGGCGCACGGGCAGAGCGACGCGATCGAGGGCGTCACCCACTCCTTCTGCACGCTCGAGTTCGACTCCCACCGCCCGCTCTACGACTGGTTCCTCGAGCACCTGCCGCTGCCGTACGACCAGCCCCGGCAGACCGAGTTCGCCCGCCTGGAGCTCACCCACACGGTGATGTCCAAGCGGCGCCTTGCCGAGCTCGTCGCAACGGGGAGGGTGGACGGCTGGGACGACCCGCGGCTGCCCACGCTGCGGGGATTGCGACGGCGGGGCTACCCTGCCGCCGCGATCCGTGACTTCTGCACGTTCATCGGCGTGTCCCGCACGAACAGCAGGCACGAGATCGAGCTCCTCGAGTCCTTCGTGCGCACCGAGCTGAACCGCACCGCGCTGCGCCGGATGGCAGTGCTCCGGCCGCTGCGGCTCGTCATCACCAACTGGCCCGTCGACGAGGCCGGGGCACCGGCGGTGGAGTGGTTCGAGATCGGGAACAATCCCGAGAACCCTGCCGACGGCTCGAGGCAGGTGCCCTTCAGCGGGGAGCTCCTCATCGAGCGCGACGACTTCGCCGAGGTCCCACCCCCCAAGTTCTTCCGGCTCTCACCGGGCCGGGAGGTGCGGCTCCGGGGCGCCTACCTCATCACTGCCACCGACGTGGTGAAGGACGAGGACGGCACCGTCATCGAGGTGCGAGCCACCTACGACCCGGCGACGCGCGGCGGGAGTGCCCCCGACGGGCGGAAGGTGAAGTCGACCATGCACTGGGTGTCCGCGTCGCACGCCGTGGACGCCACGGTGGCCGAGTACGAGCGCCTGTTCTCCGCACCCGTTCCCGGTGAGGCGACCGGCAACCCCCTGGACGACCTGGATCCGGCCTCGCGGACCGTGCTGGCCGGGTGCAAGGTGGAGGCGGCGCTCGCCGACACCCCGCCCGGCGCCGTCGTCCAGTTCGAGCGACTCGGTTACTTCGCGCACGACCCGGACGACCACCTCCTGTTCCACCGCACGGTGGGCCTGCGGGACGAGTGGGCCGCCATCCAGAAGCGTCAGCGCGGGTAGCGGCGACCGCGGCGTGGTCCCGCTCGGGTGGGGGACCTCAGCGCGTCCGCGGCCCGAAGAGGGCCGTTCCCACCCGCACCATGGTCGAACCGGCGGCCACCGCGATGTCGAGATCGGTGCTCATGCCCATCGAGAGCTCCCCGGCATCCGCGGTTCCCGGCATCCCGGAGGAGACGAGTGCCGCGGACAGCCGTGCCATCTCCTCGAACCCCGCGCGCACCTCTCCGGCGTCCGGTGAGTTCTTCCCGATGGTCATGAGGCCGCGCAGCCGCAAGCCCTCCATCCCGGCGACGGCCACGGCGAACTCCAGGGCCTGCTCCGGTTGGACCCCGGACTTCGTCTCCTCGCCCGAGGCGTTCACCTCGACGAAGACCTCGACGGTGCGGCCCAGCCTGCCCGCCGCCGCGGACAGCCTCTCCGCCAGGGCAGAGCGGTCGACGGACTGGATGCAACTGGCGTACCGCAGCACCTGGTTGACCTTGTTCGTCTGCAGCGCACCGATGAAGTGGGTCTCCCAGGTGCCGGGCCACGACTCGTGGAGGCGCGGCTCCAGCTCGGCCATCTCCTGGGCGCGGTTGTGCCCGAGGAGGTGGGCCCCGGCCTCCAGGACCGCCACGATGCGCTCCGGGGGCTGCGTCTTCACGGCGGCGAGGATCGCCACCTCCGTGGGCGAGCGCCCGACGACCGCACACGCCCGGGTGACCCTCTCCTGGAGGGCGGACCAGCGTTGCGCGACGTCGTTCACCCTCCGAGCGTAGCGCCGCCGCGGCCGGCCGACTCGCCCTAGGCCGGCACGTTGAAGAGCGTGCCGACGCCGTAGGTGACGATCATGCCCAGCGCGCCACCCAGCATGGTCCGGATCACCGCGCGTCCGGCGTGTGCCTCGCCGAGCCGCGCCGAGACGAATCCGGTGAGGGCCAACGCGAGGAGCACGGCTGCGAAGGTGGCGACGATCCGGACGCCGGGAGGGAACAGGAGGATCGAGGCCACCGGCAGGGCTGCGCCGAGGACGAAGGAGAAGAACGACGCCCACGCCGCGTGCCACGGGTTGACGAGGTCGTCCGGGTCGATGCCCTCGACACAGGACAGCGCCCCGACCGCGTCGTGCGTGGCCATCTGCGTGGCTGCCAGCCTGGCGACGTCCGCCGAGACCCCGCGGTCCTCCAGGTCCCTCCCGAGCGTCTCCACGATGCCGTCCTGGTGTCCGCGGGACGCCGCGGACACCCGCTCCACGATGGCGGACTCGGTGTCCCGCTGGGTGGAGACGGAGATGTACTCGCCGGTGGCCATGGAGAAGGCACCCGCGGAGAGGGCAGCGAAGCCGGCGGTCGCGATGATCGGGACCGAGTCGGTAGCTGCCGCCACCCCGATCACGGTCGCCGCGACGGAGACGATCCCGTCGTTGGCACCGAGCACGCCCGCCCGCAGCTTGTTCAGCCTCGCGGACGTGGAGTCCTTCTTCTTGCCGTTCTCCGTCATCGTCCCGTCCTCGCCCCGCAGCACTGTCATGGTCACACGGTACGAAGGTCCCACGCCGCTGTCATCGCAGGTAAGGCTAGCCTTACCGGACCTCGCCCAGCGTGGCGGCGGCGACCACCACCCGGCCCGCGGCGTCGGAGGCCGCGACATCCACCCGGACGGCGAACTCCCAGTCCGCGTTGCCTGCGGGGTCGTCGAGGCGCTGGCGGGCCAGCCACCCGGTGCCGTCGCCCGGGAGCCCGGCGATCTCCCACTCGTCAGGGTCGGGGTCCTCGTCCACGGCGAACGCGGCCCGCGCCTCCGGCCCCGTCCCGAGCCAGTCGTACTCGTTCCAGTACGCCGCCGCTGCCGAGCGCCACCGTGGCGCGTCCCATCCGGGGATGTCGAGTGCTCCGAGTTCCTCGTACGCCTCACGTGCGAGCAGTTCGACCATCCGGAAGACCTCGGTGCGGATGGCGACCCGGAACGCGTGGCGGTTCCGGGAGAAGGCGAGGGTGCCGTCGTCGTCGGCTCCGAACGGAACCTCGCCGGCAGCCGCGACCGCCTCGGAGTCCTCGATGGCGTGCAGGGCGGACCACTCGTCGAGGAGCGAGGAGTCGACTGCGCGCACCAGCGCGCCCAGCCACCGGGTGATCGCCAGGACCTCCTCGGTGCGCGCGTCCTCCGGGACCGCCTGCCGCAACGCCTGGTAGGCGTCCGACAGGTACCGCAGCACCACGCCCTCCGATCGGCCGAGGCGATAGCGGGCGATGAGGTCCGAGAACGTCATCGCGTTCTCCACCATCTCGCGCACCACGGACTTGGGACTGAGTTCGTGCTCCAGGACCCACGGATTCGTGTGGGCGTACTCCCGGAGGGCCGCGGCGAGCAGGTCGGCGAGTGGCTGCGGCCAGGTGACGTCCTCGAGGGCCTCCATCCGCTCGTCGTACTCCATCCCCTCCGCCTTCATCGCCGCCACCGCATCGCCCCGCGCCTCCCACGCCTGGGCGTACAGCAGGGGCCGCGGGTCCTCGAGCGTGGACTCCACCACGCTGACCACGTCGAGGGCGAAGGTGGGGGAGTCCTCGTCGAGCAGGGAGATCGCGGCGAGGGCGAACGGGGAGAGTGGTGCGTTGAGGGCGAAGCGATCGGGCAGGTCCACCGTCAGGCGCAGCCGGGGGCCACCGGCTGCCGCCTGGCTCGTCAGGTGCTCCACCACGCCTGCCTGGCGCAGCGAACGGTAGATGTGGGCCGCACGGCGGAGGTGGGGGTTGGCCTCGCTCGGCGGCTCGTGGTTGTCGGTCAACAGGCGGGCGAGGTGCTCGACGGGGTCGCCCGGGCGGGCGAGCACGTTCAGGACCATGGCGTGCGTGACCTGGAACTGGCTCGCGAGCGGCTCCGGTTCCGAGTCGCGCAGCCGCTCGAAGGTCTTGTCCGTCCAGTTGACCTGACCGGCCGGCGCCTTCTTGCGGACGATCTTGCGGCGCTTGCGCTCGTCGTCACCCGCCCTCGCCAGTGCCCTCGCGTTCTCGATGACGTGGTCGGGTGCCTGCACGATCACCTCGCCGACGGTGTCGAAGCCGGCCCTCCCGGCCCGCCCGGCGATCTGGTGGAACTCCCGGGCCGTGAGGTGGCGCATCCGCTCGCCGTCGAACTTGGTGAGGGCCGTGAACACCACCGTCCGGATCGGCACGTTGATGCCCACCCCCAGGGTGTCCGTGCCGCACACCACCGAGAGCAGGCCCTCCTGCGTCAGTTGCTCGACCAGTCGCCGGTAGCGGGGCAGCATGCCGGCGTGGTGCACGCCGATGCCGAGGCGCAGCAGCCGGGAGAGGGTGGCCCCGAAGCCCTTCGAGAAGCTGAAGCCGGCGATGCGGCGTGCGATCGCCTCCCGCTGCTGCTTGGGGGCCACCTGCACGGACGTCAGGGACTGCGCCCGTTCCACCGCGTCCTTCTGCGCGAAGTGCACCACGTAGGCGGGTGCCCGCCGGGTCGCCACGAGCTCCATGAGGACGTCCTGCAGCGGCTCGGTGGAGTAGGCGTAGCTCAGCGGCACGGGGCGCTTCGCCGATGTGACGGTGGTGACCTCGCGTCCGGTGCGCCGCTCCAGGTCGGCGGCGAAGAACGAGGTGTCCCCGAGGGTGGCCGACATGAGGACGAACTGGGGGGAGGAGAGCTCCAGGAGCGGGACCTGCCAGGCCCAGCCGCGCTGCGGGTCGGCGTAGAAGTGGAACTCGTCGATGACCACCACGCCGGCGTCGAGGCCGTCTCCCTCGCGCAGGGCCTGGTTGGCGAGGATCTCCGCGGTGCAACAGATGATCGGGGCCTCGGCGTTGATCGCGGTGTCGCCGGTCACCATCCCCACGTTGGCCGGCCCGAAGAGCGCGACGAGATCGAAGAACTTCTCGGACACGAGGGCCTTCAGCGGGGCGGTGTACCACGTCCGCTCGCCGCGGGCGAGTGCGACCGTGTGGGCGGCCTGTGCGATCACGGACTTCCCCGACCCCGTGGGGGTGTTCACGATCACGTGGCTGCCGGTCAGCAGGCCGGTGAGCGCCTCGTCCTGATGGGGATACAGGGGACGCCCCGTCGACTCCGCCCAGCCGTGGAAGCCCATGTAGAGGGAGTCGACGAGCTCGTCGGCACCGAGGTCCTCGAGGTCGTCGAGCAGGACGTTGAGCGCCGGTTCCGTCATCGTCCCATTGTCACACCCCGGTGAGTTGCCCCACGCTGTCGGCCGTCTTCTGCCATGCTGCCGGACAGCGGGCGCGCCCGGTCCGCGGAAGGGAGCCCCTCATGGACGGACTGCTCACGGCCCTGGACTGGATCAACACCCAGATGTACTCGTGGCTGCTGATCTACCTGCTCGCCGGCGCCGGCATCTGGTTCACGGTGCGGACACGCGCGATGCAGGTCCGTTTGATCGGGAAGATGGTGAGGACGATCGCCGGATCCCGGCACGCGGAGGGTGGCGGCATCTCGCCGTTCCAGGCCTTCGCGATCGGGCTGGCCTCACGGGTCGGGACCGGCAACATCGCCGGCGTGGCCATCGCGATCACGCTGGGTGGCCCGGGTGCGGTGTTCTGGATGTGGGTGATCGCGGCGATCGGCATGGCGACCGCCTTCATCGAGGCGACCCTCGCCCAGGTGTTCAAGGTGCGCTGGCATGACGGCACCTTCCGCGGCGGCCCGGCCTTCTACATCTGGAAGGGCCTGAGGTCGTGGCGGTGGGGGGCAACGTTCGCGGTCGCGCTCCTCTTCACCTTCGGCATCGCCTTCGAGATGGTGCAGTCCAACACGATCGCCGAGACGCTGCGCAGTGCACACGGCGTCCCCACCTGGGTCACCGCCGTCGTCCTGGCCGTCCTCAGCGGCGCCGTCATCCTCGGCGGCATCAAGTCGGTGGCGCGCGTGGCGGAGTGGGTCGCCCCCCTCATGGCGCTCGTCTACATCCTGCTCTCGCTCGTCATCCTGGTGATGAACCTCGACCAGCTCGGCTTCGTGTTCTACGAGATCGTGGAATCCGCGTTCGGGCTCAACGAGGCCTTCGCCGGCACGGCGGGTGGCATCGTCGCCGCCATGCTGAACGGCGTCAAGCGCGGCCTGTACTCCAACGAGGCCGGCATGGGCTCGGCCCCCAACGCGGCATCCACCGCCACCACGATCCACCCCGCCCGCCAGGGCCTCATCCAGTCGGCCGGCGTGTTCGTGGACACGATGCTGGTCTGCTCCGCCACGGCCTTCATGATCCTGCTGTCGGACGAGAGCGTGTACACCCCCGGCATGGACCTCGAGGGTGCGACCCTCACCCAGTCCGCCGTCGCGCACCACCTCGGTGACTGGATGACGCTCCCGATGACGATCCTCATCTTCACCTTCGCGTTCTCCACCATCATCGGGAACTACGCCTACGCCGAGGTCAACCTCGACTACCTCACGGGGGAGGCGCACGAGCGCGACCTGGCGCTCCGGATCACCGTGATCGCCGCCGTCGTGGTCGGAGCGTTCCTGAAGATCGACATCGTGTGGAGTCTCGCCGACGTCTCCATGGGCGTCATGACACTCATCAACCTCGTGGCCATCGTGCTGCTCGGGAAGTGGGCCTTCGCCGTGCTGGCGGACTACGAGGCCGGCAAGGGGGAGACCTCCTTCATCGCCGCGGACTCCGCGCACCTGCCGGGTGACCTGGACACCGACATCTGGACCCACGAGAACCCCACCCTCACGCTGAACAAGGCGTGAGGCGACGGCCAGCCGGCGGGTGAGGATAGCCTTGGGCCCATGCAGGTCGCGCGCTTCGTCCACCATGAACTGCCCGCCTACGGGATCGTCGACGGCGAGGAGATCGTCGTCCTGAGGTCGGACCCACTGTTCGACTCCTGGGACACGACGGGGGAGCGGGTGGCGCTCGACGACGTCCGGCTGCTGTCCCCGGTCATCCCACGTTCCAAGGTGGTGGGCATCGGGCGGAACTACGCCGCCCACGCCGCCGAGATGGGCAACGACCTGCCGGTGGAGCCGCTGGTCTTCCTGAAGCCCAACACGTCCGTCATCGGCCCCGACGACCCCATCGTGCTGCCCCCGTACTCGCGGGAGGTCCACCACGAGGTGGAACTTGCGGTGGTGATCTCGCGGATGTGCAAGTTCGTGCCCGCCGACCGGGCCGCGGACGTGATCTTCGGCTACACGGTGGGGAACGACGCCTCCGCGCGCGACGTCCAGCGCACGGACTCCCAGTGGACCCGCGCGAAGGGCTTCGACACGTCCTGCCCGATCGGTCCCTGGATCGAGACCGACCTCGACGTCACCGACCTGGCGGTCCGTGCCTGGGTGGACGGCGAGTTGCGGCAGGACGGCCGCACCTCGGACCTCATCTTCCCGGTCGCCGAGCTCATCGAGTACGTCTCGGGCATCTTCACCCTCCTGCCGGGTGACGTCATCCTGACCGGCACCCCCGCCGGCGTCGGTCCCATCGACGTCGGACAGCGTGTCGAGGTCGAGGTGGAGGGGATCGGGCGGTTCGGCAACCCCGTCGTTCGCCGCTGACCAGCTGGCGGCGGCTGATCAGCTGGCCGCGGCTGATCAGAGGGAGGCGGCCATGCGTTCGATCGCCCGCTCGAGGGTCTCCCGCGACGCGGCGAAGTTGAAGCGGGTGAACCGTGGGACACCGCAGGCCGCCCCGTCGGTGGTGACCACCCCGTGCTCCGCGAAGTGGCGGGCGGGGTTCTGCGGCCCCAGCGCCGTCGTGTCCAGCCAGGCCAGGTAGGTGCCCTCGGGCTCGCGGTAGCCGATCTCGGGCACCTCGCGCTCGAGCAGCTTGCCGAGGAGCGTGGCGTTGCCGCGCAGGTGCTCCACGACCTCCGCCAGCCAGCCGCCGTCGTCCGTGTACGCACGTGCCGTGGCGAGGAGGCCCGGCGTGGAGGCCTGGTGGCTGGTGATCGGGGCGAACGGGGCGAAGGTGGCAGCGTCGGCCTCGGGGAGGATCATCTGGGCGCACTTCAGGCCGGGGATGTTCCAGCCCTTCGACGCCGCGACCGCGGTGACGGCGTGCGCGGCCGCGGTGGGGGAGATGCTGGCGTACGGGACGTGGCGGCGGGACCGGTCGAGGACGAGCGGCGCGTGGATCTCATCGCTGAACACGCGGCCGCCGTGCCGGTCGACCACCCTGGACAGGGCCTCCAGCTCGCCGCGGTCGTACACGCGCCCCACGGGGTTGTGGGGATTGCACAGGATGAGGAGCCGGCCGCCGGCCAGGAACGCCTCGTCGATGGCGTCGAGGTCCATGGCGTACCGCCCGCGGCCGTCCGTGGTCCCCGGCACCCGGAGCACGGGGTGGCCGTACACCTCCGGAAGGGACAGGAACGGCATGTAGTTCGGGATCGGGAGGATGACGGGGGCACCGGCGGGCAGGAGGTGGCGCAGCGTGAGGAGCAGTCCGGTCAGGACGTCCGCCGTGACGTGGACCAGGTCGGGTGCGACCTCCCAGGCGAAGGTGCGGGCGTACCAGGAGGCGCAGGAGGCCCGCACGGCCGCCACCTGGCCGTCGGTGGGGTAGCCGCACGCGCCGGCGTCGACGGCGCCGCGCAGCACCTCTGCGATCGCGGGCGCGATGCCGAAGTCCATCTCCGCGACCCCGGCGCCGATCGCCCCCGGCCGGGACCACTTCTCGGAACTGCCGTGGAGGCGTTCGGGGGTGAAGGACTCGAAGTCGAGGCTCACGGGCTCTCCCTGGGGTGCGGCGTGGACCCCATACGATGGGGTCATCATGACTGAGTCGAATGTAGCCCCTCGCCCCCGGGTGCGCTTCTGCCCCTCGCCCACCGGCAGCCCCCACGTGGGCCTCGTCCGCACCGCGTTGTTCAACTGGGCCTTCGCCCGGCACACGGGCGGGACGTTCGTGTTCCGGATCGAGGACACCGACCCGGAGCGGGACTCGGAGCAGTCCTACCGGCAACTCGTCGAGACGATGCGCTGGCTCGGCCTCGATTGGGACGAGGGGGTCGAGGTGGGTGGCCCGTACGCCCCCTACCGTCAGTCCGAGCGCATGGACAGCTACCGCGAGGCGGCCGCACGCCTCTTGGAGGCCGGGTACGCCTATGAGTCGTTCTCGACCCCCGAGGAGGTCGAGGCGCGCCACCTGGCGGCCGGCCGTGACCCCCACGCCGGCTACGACGGCTTCGACCGCGACCTCACCGAGGCACAGCGGGCGGCCTTCCGGGCCGAGGGCCGCCAGCCCGTGCTGCGGATCCGGATGCCGGACGAGGACGTGACCTTCACCGACCTGATCCGTGGTGAGATCACCTTCGCCGCCGGCTCGATCCCCGACTTCGTGATCGTGCGCGGCAACGGGTTCCCCCTCTACACCCTCGTCAACCCGGTGGACGACGCCGCCATGCGGATCACCCACGTGCTGCGCGGGGAGGACCTGCTGTCCTCCACCCCGCGCCAGATCGTGCTGTACCGGGCACTCATGGACCTCGGGTACGCCGAGGCCATGCCCGAGTTCGGACACCTGCCGTACGTGATGGGCGAGGGCAACCGCAAGCTGTCCAAGCGCGACCCCGAGTCCAACGTCCTGGCGCACCGCCGCAACGGGTTCATCCCCGAGGGCCTGCTCAACTACCTCGCCCTGCTCGGTTGGTCCATCTCGCCGGAAACCGACCTGTTCACCATGGACGAGATGGCCGCGGCCTTCGACCTCGCGCACGTCAACCCCAACCCGGCGCGCTTCGACCTCGCGAAGGCGCGGGCGATCAACGCGGCGCACGTCCGGCTGCTCCCCGCCGGGGAGTTCGCCGCCCGGATCGTCCCCCACCTCCACGAGGCGGGCCTCGTGAGCGCCCCTGCACGGGAGGCGCTCACCGAGCGGGAGCGCGCCGTCGTCGACGCCGCAGCGCCCCTGGTCCAGGAGCGCACCACGCTGCTCGGCGAGGTCCCCGCCCAGCTCGACTACCTGTTCCGGGAGGTGACGACCGAGGACGACGCCGTGGCGACCCTCCGTCCCGACGCCTCCGCGATCCTCGACGCGTCGCTCGAGGCGCTCGCGGCGGTCGGCAGCTTCGACGCCGTCACGCTCCAGGACGTCCTGCGGGCCGCGCTGGTCGAGGGCCTCGGCGTGAAGCCACGATTCGCCTACGGTCCCCTTCGCGTGGCGCTGACGGGCCGGAGGGTCTCCCCTCCGCTGTTCGAGTCGATGGAGATCCTGGGCAGGGAGGAGACCCTGGCCCGCCTGACGGCACTGCGACGGACGCTGTAGCGGTCAGGAGTCCGAGCCCCCCAGGTCCAGCTCCAGGAGCGCGACGACGGAGTCGAACTCCTCGTCCGTGACCGCGTGGTCGTAGCAGGCGTGCGTGACTGCCACGGTCGCACCGGCATCCCCGAGGACCCGCATCGCCACCTGCATGGCGAGCACCTCCGTGCCGGTGTCGACGTCCACGCGCTGCGCCCTCATGTCGAGTGCCCCCTCACCGGAGGGTAGCGCGACGTCCGGGCGGTCGACCGGGTTCGCGAAGTCCTCCCCGAGCGCGGCAAGGGCCAGTTCGGTGTCGCCGGCGTCATCCCGTGGCCCCGTGGCGGGCAGCACCACGAGCTGGACCACGCATCGGGTGTCCTGGTACTGCACGCGGGTCCCGTCCGAGAGCTCCTCGTTGCGGACCCACCCGGCATCCTCGAGCCGGTCGGCCCGGAACGCGACGGCCGTGGTCGGGGCCGGCCGGGGGGTGCGGGTCGCGGGCAAGGTCGAACTCGTCGAGTCCCGCGGCGGGCCCTGGGTCGAGGGCGTGCACGCTCCGAGGACAGCCGCGGCGAGGAGTGCTGCCGCGACGGTGGGCCGGGGTGAGCGCATCCTCCGAGGGTATCCCGCGGCGGGTGGCGGAGCGTGAGTGCCGTCACTCGTGGTGATTTGGGTGGGTCCGGCCCCGCGCGGTAGAGTTGTGGGTCGGTGCAACGGCCCCCTCGGCCGGTGAACCAGTGGGGTATGGTGTAATTGGCAACACAACGGATTCTGGTTCCGTCATTCTAGGTTCGAGTCCTGGTACCCCAGCCAGATCATCGAGATTTGGGACAAACGCCGGTGGCGCGGTAACGTGACTGCCGGTCCATACGAGGCCCCGTCGTCTAGCGGCCTAGGACACCGCCCTCTCAAGGCGGCGGCGCCGGTTCGAATCCGGTCGGGGCTACGAGTGAGAAGGTCCCCCGCACAGCGCGGGGGACCTTCTCTCGTCGTGTGGGGGACAGGCCCTGATCGCCTCAGGCGCTCGGCTCCTCCTGCTGGGCCTGCCGCGCCGCCTGGGCCTCCTCGCTGCGCCGCAGGACCTCGGTGAGGCGGTTGGCGGCCGAGACCACGGCGGCGGCATGCAGCCTGCCCGGCTGGCGGCCCATCCGCTCGATGGGACCGGAGACGGACACCGCGGCGATCACCCGGCCGGACGGGCCCCGCACCGGGGCCGAGACGGAGGCGACCCCGGGTTCGCGTTCCGCGACCGACTGGGCCCAGCCCCGCCGTCGGACGGCCGAGAGCACGGTGGCGGTGAAGGAGGCCCCGTGGAGGCCGCGGTGGAGCCGGTCGGGCTCCTCCCAGGCGAGGAGCACCTGGGCGGCGGAGCCGGCGAGCATCGAGAGCGTGGCGCCCACGGGGATCGAGTCGCGCAACCCGATGTGCCGCTCCGCGGCGGCCACGCAGATGCGGTGGTCACCCTGGCGGCGGTAGAGCTGGGCGGACTCGCCGGTGTGGTCCCGCAGCACGTTGAGCACGGGGGTGGCGGCGGCGAGCAGCCGGTCCTCGCCGGCAGCGGAGGCGAGTTCGGCCAGCCGCGGTCCGAGGATGAACCGTCCCTGCATGTCACGCGCCACGAACCGGTGGTGCTCGAGGGCCACGGCGAGGCGGTGCGCGGTCGGACGGGCGAGGTGCGTCGCGTTGACGAGTTGGGCAAGGGTCGCCGGTCCGGCCTCGAGTGCGCTCAGGACGGTCGCGGCTTTGTCCAGAACGCCGACTCCACTAGAGTTGTCCATGGCTCGATACTGACATCTCAGCAGATGAGATGCAACCACCATGTGAGATTTCCGGGAGAATGTAATGAGCGGCACACTCGCCGAGAAGGTGTGGCAGCGCCACGTCGTGCACCAGGGGGAGAACGGCGAGCCCGACCTGCTCTACATCGACCTCCACCTCATCCACGAGGTCACGAGCCCGCAGGCCTTCGAGGGGCTTCGCCTGGCCGGCCGGCCGGTCCGCCGTCCCGATCTCACGATCGCCACCGAGGACCACAACACCCCGACCCTGAACATCGACCTGCCCATCGCGGAGCCGACGAGCCGCAAGCAGATCGAGACGTTGCGCGCGAACTGCGAGGAGTTCGGCATCCGCCTCCACTCGCTCGGCGACGCGGACCAGGGCATCGTCCACGCCGTGGGCCCCCAACTCGGCCTCACCCAGCCAGGCCTGACCGTGGTGTGCGGCGACTCCCACACCTCCACCCACGGCGCCTTCGGCGCCCTGGCATTCGGGATCGGTACCTCGGAGGTGGAGCACGTGCTCGCCACCCAGACGCTCCCGCTGAAGCCGTTCAGGACGATGGCGATCACCATCAACGGGGACCTGCCGCTCGGCTCCTCGGCCAAGGACATCATCCTCGCGATCATCGCGCGGATCGGTACGGGCGGTGGCCAGGGGTACGTGCTGGAGTACCGGGGCGAGGCGATCGAGAAGCTCTCGATGGAGGGCCGCATGACGATCTGCAACATGTCGATCGAGGCCGGCGCCCGCGCCGGCATGATCGCCCCCGACGAGACCACCTTCACCTACCTCAAGGGTCGCCCCCACGCTCCCGAGGGAGCCGACTGGGACGCCGCGCTGGAGTACTGGCGCACCCTGCGGACCGACGACGACGCCGTCTTCGATGCGGAGGTGGTGCTCGAGGCCGCGGACATCGAGCCCTTCGTCACCTGGGGAACCAACCCCGGCCAGGGGCTCCCGCTCTCCGCTGCCGTGCCGGATCCCGTGGAGATCGCGGACGAGTCCGAGCGCCGTGCCGCGGAGCGTGCGTTGGAGTACATGGCCCTCGTCCCGGGCACTCCGCTGCGGGACATCAAGGTGGACACGGTCTTCATCGGCTCGTGCACCAACGGCCGGATCGAGGACCTCCGGGCGGTTGCCGAGGTGGTCAAGGGCCGCAGGAAGCACGAGGACGTCCGGGTGATCGTGGTGCCCGCCTCCGCCCGTATCCGGCTGCAGGCCGAGGCGGAGGGGCTGGACAGGATCTTCCTCGACTTCGGCGCCGAGTGGCGCAACGCCGGCTGCTCCATGTGCCTCGGGATGAACCCGGACCAGCTTGCCCCGGGGGAGCGCGCCGCATCGACCTCGAACCGCAACTTCGAGGGACGCCAGGGCAAGGGCGGTCGCACCCACCTCGTGTCGCCCACCACGGCCGCAGCGACGGCGATCCGCGGCACGTTGTCCTCTCCCGCCGATCTCGTGAACGCCTGAGGAGGCCACCATGGAGAAGTTCACCTCCCACACCGGGGTCGGCGTGCCGCTCCGCCGCTCGAACGTCGACACCGACCAGATCATCCCCGCCGTGTACCTCAAGCGGATCACCCGCACCGGCTTCGAGGACGCGCTCTTCTCCGCGTGGCGGTCGGACCCGGACTTCGTGCTCAACAACCCGGCCTACGCGGGCGGATCGGTGCTCGTCGCCGGCTCGGACTTCGGGACGGGATCCTCCCGGGAGCACGCGGTCTGGGCCCTGAAGGACTACGGCTTCCGGGTGGTGCTCAGCCCCAAGTTCGCGGACATCTTCCGGGGCAACGCCGGCAAGCAGGGCCTCCTCACGGGCGTCATCAGCCGCGAGGACGCCGAGGCGCTCTGGAAGGCACTCGAGGCGGACCCGGGCGCCGACGTGACGGTCGACCTCGTCAGCCGCACCGCGACCTGCGGCTCCCTGCTGGTCACCTTCGACATCGACGACTACACGAGGTGGCGCCTGCTGGAGGGGCTCGACGACATCGCGCTCAGCCTCACGCGTGCGGACGAGATCGCCGACTTCGAGGAGCGGCGCGAGCCGTGGCGGCCACGCACGCTCCCGGCCCGGCACCTGCCGAAGGTCGAGGTGGTCTCCGCACGTCCCGTCTGAGGGTCCACGGACCCCCGCGGGTGCGTATTCTGGGTGTCCTGACGCTTCCGTCCGCGCCCGCCGGCGGAGCAGGGAAGGGTGATCCCATGAACAACGTGCTGCGCGTCCACGGCGGCACGCCCCTAGCCGGGGAGATCACGGTCCGGGGTGCGAAGAACTTCGTCTCGAAGGCGATGGTCGCCGCCCTGCTGGGCGAGACGCCGTCGTTGCTGCGCAACGTCCCGCTGATCCGCGACGTGGATGTCGTGGCCGGGTTGCTGCGCCTCCACGGCGTGCGGGTGGAGTACGACGACGACGCCGGCGAGCTGCACTTCGACTCCTCCAACGTCGAGTCCGCCCACGTCCGCGACATCGACGCCCACGCCGGTTCCTCGCGGATCCCGATCCTGTTCTGCGGTCCGCTGCTGCACCGCATCGGGGAGGCCTTCATCCCCGACCTCGGTGGCTGCCACATCGGCGACCGTCCTATCGACTACCACCTCGCGATCCTCCGGCAGTTCGGTGCGGTGGTGGACAAGCAGGAGCAGGGCATCCACATCACCGCGCCGAACGGACTCACCGGCACGAAGGTGGTACTTCCGTACCCGTCCGTCGGCGCCACGGAGCAGACCCTGTTGACGGCGGTGCGCGCCAGCGGGAAGACGGAGCTGAAGAACGCCGCCATCGAGCCCGAGATCATGGACCTCATCGCGGTGCTGCAGAAGATGGGGGCGATCATCTCGGTCGACACCGACCGCGTGATCCGGGTCGAGGGGGTCGACCGCCTGGGGGGCTACGTGCACACCTCGCTGCCCGACCGCATCGAGGCCGCGTCCTGGGCATCGGCCGCCCTCTCCACCCGTGGGGACATCTACGTGCGGGGGGCGACCCAGCCCGACATGATGACGTTCCTGAACACCTTCCGGAAGGTGGGGGGAGCCTTCCACATCGACGACGAGGGCATCCGCTTCTTCCACCCCGGGGGCCGGCTCAACTCGATCGTGCTGGAGACCGACGTCCACCCCGGCTTCATGACCGACTGGCAGCAGCCCCTCGTCGTGGCGCTGACGCAGGCGGAGGGGCTGTCGATCGTCCACGAGACCGTGTACGAGAACAGGTTCGGCTTCACCGACGCGCTGAATGCGATGGGTGCGCAGATCCAGCTCTACCGCGAGTGCCTCGGTGGCCTCGAGTGCCGTTTCGGCCAGCACAACTTCTACCACTCGGCCGTGATCTCCGGACCGACGCCGCTGCAGGCGGCCGACATCGTGGTTCCCGACCTGCGGGGCGGGTTCTCGCACCTCATCGCCGCCCTGACCGCCGAGGGCTCCTCCCGGGTGCTCGGCATCGACGTCATCAACCGTGGGTACGAGCACTTCATGCGCAAGCTCGCCGCCTTGGGCGCGAACGTCGAGGCGGGATGATGCGCCCCGCCCCCGGCCGTGAGCTGACGCTGACCTACCGGCTCGTCGTCGGCCTGCTGCGGCCTCCCCTCAGCCTCTTCACGGACCGGCACTGGCACGGCGCGGAGAACCTGCCGAGAACGGGCGGGTTCATCGCGGTGGCGAACCATGTCACGAACCTCGACCCGCTCACCTTCGCCCACTTCCTCGTCGACCACGACGTGCCGGTGAAGTTCCTCGCCAAGGCGGAGATCTTCGAGGCACCGGTGATCGGCTGGCTCGCCCACCGCGTCAAGCACATCCCGGTGTACCGTGGCTCCGCGAGGGCGGCGGAGTCTCTCGACGCCGCTCGTGCCGCACTCGCGTCCGGGGAGTGCATCGCGATCTTCCCCGAGGGAACGCTCACCCATGACCCGGAGATGTGGCCCATGCTCGGCAAGACCGGGGTGGCGCGACTGGCGCTCACCACGAGGGTCCCGGTGGTCCCCATCGCGCAGTGGGGTGCCCACCGCGTGATCCCCCGATTCGAGTCGCTGCCCGCCACCCTGCGCCGGCAGCGGGTCGACGTCCGGGCACTGCCCCCCGTGGACCTCGAGGACCTGTACGACCGCCCCCTCGACGGCACGGTCCTCCGGGAGGCAACCGACCGCATCATGCGGCGCCTCACGGAGGGAGTTGCCGAGCTGCGGGGAGAGGAGCCGCCCGAGCGGGTGTGGGACCGCAGGGTGGACGGCGACTGGCACGACGCCTGGCGCCAGGAGCGGGCGGCGGCCCGCGCCGCCCGGCCGACGGGTGCGCTGGCCCGTGCACGCCACACGTGGACGGAGCTGACGAGGCGCAGGCCATGAGGCACGGGGCATGATCTCCGTCCTCGGCACCGGGGCCTGGGGCACCACCTTCGCCAAGGTGCTCGCCGACGCGGGCAACGACGTCCTCCTGTGGGGGCGCGATGCGGCCATCGTCGACGAGGTGAACGCCCGTCACGCCAACGCGGCCTACCTGCCGGGCCACGTCCTCCCGGAGGCGATCGGCGCCACGGCAGACCTGGGCGCCGCCGTCGCCACCGCCGACACGCTGGTCCTCGCGGTGCCCTCGCAGGTGGTGCGCGAGGTGCTCACCCCGGTGGCGCACCTCGTCCAGGACCATGCCACCGTGGTCTCGCTCATGAAGGGCATCGAGCTCGGGACCGACATGCGGATGACGCAGGTCCTGGGTGGACTGGGCCTCGCGGAGGACCACCTCGTGGTCCTCTCCGGGCCGAACCTGTCGAGGGAGATCGCGGCACGGCAACCCAGTGCCTCGGTGCTCGCGTGCACCGACGTCTCGCGTGCCGAGCAGGTCGCCCACCTGTGTGCCACGAGCTACTTCCGCCCGTATGTCAGCGACGACGTCATCGGCGTGGAGCTGGCCGGTGCCGTGAAGAACGTCATCGCCGTCGCCGTCGGAATGGCGGCGGGCGCCGGCTACGGCGACAACACCAAGGCAACCATCATCACCCGTGGCCTGGCAGAGATCACGCGGCTGGCGGTGACGCTCGGCGCGGATCCCGCCACCATGGCCGGTCTCGCCGGGCTCGGCGACCTGGTCGCGACCTGTGCCTCACCGCTGTCCCGCAACCACACCCTCGGGCACCACATCGGATCCGGGATGACGCTGCCCGAGGCGGTCACCGCGACGGGCGGGACGGCCGAGGGCGCGAAGTCGTGCCGTTCGGTCGCGCACCTCGCCCACGGGATGGGAGTCGACATTCCGATCACGGACGCCGTCGTCGCGGTGCTCCACGAGGGGCTCGGCGTCCTGGACATGACACGCATGCTGCTCGCGCGGCCACGCAAGGACGAACGGGCCTGACGCGATACCCTCGTCCCGATGAACGCGCACGAGGTACCCGTCACCCCACCACCAGCGGCCGGCCGCTCCGACGGGAAGGTCAGGGTGGCCGTCGTCTTCGGGGGACGGAGCGGTGAGCACTCCGTCTCCTGTGCCACCGCCGCCGGCGTCCTCAGGGAGATCGACCGCGAGCGCTTCGAGGTGATCCCCGTGGGGATCACGCGGACCGGACGCTGGGTGGAGGTCCCGGATGACCCCACGCTCCTCGAGGGCGGGCGAGCCGAGGTCCCGGACACCGGGGGGACGGTCGTCCTCCCGCCGGACGGGCAGGGCGGCGCCCACCTGTGGGTGGTGTCGCCCGGCACCACGCCCGCCGATCTCGGCGCCGTCGACGTCGTGCTGCCGTTGCTCCATGGCCCGTTCGGGGAGGACGGCACCATCCAGGGCCTCCTCGAGATGGCCGACGTCCGCTACGTGGGCTCCGGCGTGCTCGCCTCCGCGGTCGGCATGGACAAGCACCACATGAAGGTGGCCCTCGCCGCCGCGGGGTTGCCCGTCGGACCCCACGTCGTCATCCCGCCCGAGCGGTGGGAGCGGGACTCCGGTGGCGTCCTCGCCGAGGTCGCCGCCCTCACCTTCCCGGTGTTCGTGAAGCCCGCGCGAGCGGGCAGCTCGCTGGGCATCTCCCGCGTGGAGCGGATCGACGACGTCGCGGCCGCCGTCAGCGCCGCGCGGGAGCACGATCCCAAGGTGATCGTCGAGGAGGGCATCGCCGGCCGGGAGATCGAGTGCGGGGTGCTCCAGGGACGCGCCGGCTCAGCGCCGCGGGTGTCGCCCCCCGGTGAGGTGGTCATGCACACCGGCGCGGCCGAGTTCTACGACCACGCGACCAAGTACTTCTCGACCGATGACTTCCACATGGAGTGCCCGGCCGTGCTGGAGCCAGATCAGGTGGACATCGTCCAGGAGCTCGCCGTCCGCTCGTTCGAGGCGCTGGGCTGCGAGGGGCTCGCGCGGGTCGACGTGTTCCTGGACGGCCGGCGGGCGGTCGTCAACGAGGTGAACACGATGCCGGGCTTCACGCCGTTCTCGATGTTCCCGTTCGTCTGGTCGCATGCGGGCCTCGCGTACAGCGACCTGGTGGCCGAACTCATCGACCTCGCGCTGGAGCGCCCGACCGGCCTCCGCTGATCCTCAGGGCACCGTGATCTCGGTGGCCGAGGTGCAGAACCGGCTCGCGGGGCTCCGCTGGATCGCCGAGGCGAGGTCCACGAGGATCCGGTCCGGCTGATCGGTCACGGCGGCCGCGGGCACGACCACCTCGATCGCCGGCGAGCGGCCGTACGTGATGAAGGTCCAGGAGCCGATCTCGTCGTCCGCGTGCGAGGGGATCAGCGGGGATCCTGCCTCCGGGTTGATCCAGTCGACCGAGCTCCCACCGGACTCGACGGTCACGCACCGGTCCGTCGTCGGCCCCGGCTCGTCCACGCCGCACCGCAGGGTGATGGGGGCCTCGGTCGTGCCCCAGGCGACGGTGGCCTGGGCGGTCGTTGACGTCTGGAGCGCCCCGCCGAGTTCCTGGGGCAGGGCCTGGATCACCGCGGCGCAGACCGGGTCGGGGGCCCTGGGACCCGGCTGCAGGTGCACGTCGCCGGCACAGCCGGCGAGGAGGAGCGCCAGGCTCAGGGGGATGACAGCCACGCGCATGTTCCAACTGTACGGTGGCGGGATGGGAACGACCGGCGCCTTGCGCGTGCACGACATGGACGAGGAGTCCCTCCTCGCAGCGTTCACACCCCTCCTGCCCCAGGGGGACGCCCAGGTGCCCAACGGGGACGACGCCGCGGTCGTCCCCCTCTCCCAGCGGAGCGTGGTCATCACCACGGACGTGCTGGTCGAGGGCCACCACTTCTCCCTCGACTGGTCCTCGGGTGCCGATGTCGGCTGGCGCGCCGTCATGCAGAACGCCGCCGACGTCGGAGCGATGGGGGCGGCCCCGGTCGCCTTCGTCACGGCGGTGGTGCTGCCCGGTGGACTCGAGGTCGCATGGGTCCGCGACCTCGCGGAGGGAATGGCGGCGGCGTGCCGGGAGAGCACGTCACGCACCGGCATCGCCTGCGGTGTCGTCGGGGGAGACCTCTCCGCTGGCGACTGTGTGGTCGTGGCCGTCACGGCGCACGGGGACCTGCTCGGCCGCCCGCCCCTGCTGCGCAGCGGCGCGAGGGTGGGCGACGTCGTCGCGCACGCCGGCACCCTGGGCTTCTCGGCCGGCGGGCTCGCCCTCCTGCGCGCCGGGCACGGTGGGGGGACCGCCGCGACGGACGCGGCGCTGGCCGTCCACCGGCGGCCGACGCCGCCGCTCGACTCGGCCCTCGTGGCCGCCCGTTCGGGGGCGCACGCCATGATGGACGTCTCGGACGGGCTGCTGCGCGATGCCGGCCGCCTCGCCCGCGCCTCCGGGGTCACCCTCGACGTGGGGCTCCCGGTGGACGAGCGGCTGGCGGAGGTCGCCGGGATTCTCGGCGCGGACCCTCGGGCATGGGTGGCGGGCGGGGGAGAGGACCACGGCTTCCTCGCCACGTTCGCGCCGGGGGAGGTGCCGCCCGGCTTCGAGGTGATCGGCCGTGTCCTTCAGCGGGGAGACCTGGACGTCCTCGTCGATGGCGCCCCACCCACCCTCGCGACGGGATGGGACCACTTCCGGGCCCCGTAGGGCAAAGAAAAAGGCCGCCCGCAGGCGGCCTTCCCCTCCCACACGGTCACACGTGCCGCGTGACCTTCCCCGACTTGAGGCAGGTGGTGCAGACGTTCAGGCGCTTGGGCGCACCGTCCACGAGGGCACGCACGCGCTGGATGTTCGGGTCCCACCGCCGCGAGGTGCGCACGTGGGAGTGCGACACGCTCTTGCCGAAGAACGGACGCTTGCCGCAGACGTCGCAGGTGGCAGCCATGGTGGTCTCTCCTGTGCTGGTACGAGGGCGCGAACGCGCCGGAAGCAACCTCACGAGGATACCCCTTTCCGACCGCTGTCTCAAACGGCCCCGGACGGACGAGGGCGTGGGCTCGGCCACACCGGGTACCGGAAGCGGGGAGACCGTGACAGGGTGACGCGCTACCCTTCGAGGGACATGATCTCCCGACTGGATGCACCCACCGCGCGCCGTTGGCTCTCGGCCGCCCTCTCGGCGCTCGCGTCGGCACGCTCCCGGATCGACGCGCTCAACGTGTTCCCGGTGGCGGACTCCGACACCGGGACGAACGTGGTGCTGACCCTGGCGGCCGGTGCCCGGACCGCCCAGGAGCTGGAGGACACCGCGACGCTCGGTGAGCTCGCCCGCGCCACGGCGGACGGGGCGCTCTGGGGCGCCCGCGGCAATTCCGGGGTGATCCTCGCGCAGGCACTCCAGGCGCTCGCCCGGACCTTCGAGGGCATGCCGTCCGCCGGGCCGAGCGACCTCATCCGTGCCTTCGACGCCATCGCCCAGGGTGCCCACCGGGCACTCGCGGCGCCCGTCGAGGGCACGATCGTCACCGTTGCCCGTGACGTGGCCTCCGCGACCCTCGTGCTCAGCCCCCATGCCAGCCTCGCGGACGTGGTGGCCACCGCCGTCCGGGCGGCGAACGAGTCACTCGGGACCACCACCGACCTCCTGCCCGCGTTGCGCGGGACGGGCATGGTGGATGCCGGTGCGCTCGCCTTCACCATCCTGCTGGAGGCCCTCGCGGGCACCCTCGGAGTCGAGGAGTACGTCCATCCCGACTGGCTCGCCGCCGCTCCGAGCGTGCCCGCCCACCACGGACCGCTCGAGGGGTTCGAGGTGATGTACCTGGTGCGGGCCTCGCACCGCCAGGCCACCGCGCTGCGGATGCACCTCAGCGAGATCGGCAACTCCGTCGTGGTGGTCCAGGGCGCGCACGAGCTGTGGCACGTGCACGTCCACCTCGACCACCCCGCGCAGGCGCTGTCCGAACTCCCCATGTCCCAGGTGTGCGTGCGGCGCCTGGACTCGCCCGGGCGCCGGGTCGGCCTCGTGGCCGTCACCACCGCCCCCCTCCTGCTCGAGCCGCTCGCCCAGGCCGGCGCCGTCGCCGTGCTGGGAGGCAACGCGACGACGATCGCCCGGGCCGTCGTCGACGCCGGGTCCACGGACGTCCTGGTGCTGCCGTGCTCCACCGCCGCCGCGGCGGACGCGGCCGCCGCCGGGCTGGACCCGGTCGTCACCTCCGAGGGCCTCGGCGTCGTCGTCGCGCCCACCCACGACGACCTCGCGGTCTACGAGGCGGTCGGGCTCCTCGAGGCCGCCGTCGACGGCGAGGTCGCCGACCACCTCGCCACCGTCCGCGAGCACGTCGCCGCCACCCGCACCCACACGGTCCCCAACGGGGACACCCGGGCCCTCGAGGCGGACGTGCACGCGCTCGCGGGAGAGCTCGTGGAGGCGGGCCCCAGCCTGGTCTCCGTCCTCGCCGGTGCGACCGTGGGCGCGCGCCGGGCCGCGAAGCAGCTCACCGCCCTGCTCCGGGCCGCCAACCCCGGCCTCGAGACCTTCATCGTGGTGGGGGGACAGAGCGAGCCCGCCCTCCTCGTCAGCGCCCAGTGACCATCCCGATCCTCGACCAGCGGCTCGAACGCCTGCTCGGCGACCGCACGGCCCGGGCGCTCGGTAAGCTCGGCCTCATCACCGTGGGCGACCTCGTGCGCCACTACCCCCGCCGCTACCAGGACCGTGGCCGGTTCACCCACCTCGGCGGTCTCCCGGTGGGCGACCACGTGACCGTGATGGCGCGGGTGCAGGACGTCACCCTGCGCACGATGCGATCGCGCCGCGGCGCGATCCTCAACGCCACCATCTCCGACGGCACGGATCAGCTCCTCCTGACCTTCTTCGCGAAGCATGAGGGTGCGCTCTCGGGCCACCGCCGGCGCCTCGCCACCGGCGCCGTCGGGCTCTTCACCGGGACGGTGAAGGAGTACCGGGGCCAGCGCCAGCTCCTGCACCCCGACTTCGAGATGCTCGACGAGGAGGACGAGGACGCCGCCGCGATCGAGCGGCACATGCGCCCGGTCCCGATCTACCCGGCATCCGCCTCGCTCCCCACGTGGAGCATCCGCCGTGCCGTCACCGCCGTCATGCGCGTCATCACGGACGAGGACATCCCGGACCTCGTCCCGGCCTCGGTCCGCGCCCACGAGGGACTGCTGGGCGCAGCGGAGGCGCTGCGCCTCGTCCACTCTCCTGCCGGCGAGGACGAGTACGGCAGTGCGCGCCGCACGCTGCGGTTCGAGGAGGCCTTCGTCCTGCAGGCCACGCTCGTGCGGCGGCGCGAGCGGGTCCGTGCGCAGCACATCCGTCCCCGGGCCGGCACCTCATCAGGCGTCCTCGCAGCCTTCGACGCGGCCCTGCCCTTCACGCTCACCGCGGGCCAGAAAGACGTTGGACGCGAGATCGCGGCGGACCTGGCGAAGGAGAGCCCGATGCAGCGCCTCCTCCAGGGGGAGGTGGGCAGCGGCAAGACGGTGGTGGCGCTCCGCGCCATGCTGCAGGTGGTGGACAGCGGCGGCCAGGCTGCCCTCCTCGCCCCCACCGAGGTCCTGGCACACCAGCACCACCGGTCGATCACGGCCCTCCTCGGCCCGCCCGCCATGGGCGGCCTCGCCGGCGAGGGCGGCACCCGCGTCGAACTGCTGACCGCGGCGCTCCCGGCACGGCAGCGCGCCCGGGTGCTCGGCGAGGTCGCCTCCGGGGAGGCCGGGATCGTCGTCGGGACCCACGCCCTGCTCTCCGAGGATGTCAGGTTCCACGACCTCGGCCTCGTCGTGGTGGACGAGCAGCACCGGTTCGGGGTCGAGCAGCGCGACGTCCTGCGCACCCGGGAGATGGCGCACTCCCTCGTCATGACCGCCACGCCGATCCCGCGCACCGTGGCGATGACCGTGTTCGGGGACCTCGAGGTCTCCACGCTCGCCGAGCTCCCGGCCGGCCGGCCCGAGGTCGAGACCTTCCTCGTGCCCCGGGAGAGGGAGGCGTGGATGCGCCGCGTGTGGCAACGGGTCGCCGAGGAGGTGGCGCAGGGAGGGCGCGCCTACGTGGTCTGCCCCCGCATCGACGCCGCGGACGCCCCGGAGGACGGTGCACTCGCCTCGGTGGTCGACACGGCGGCGGCCCTCGCCTCCGATCCGGTCCTCGCCGGCATCCCCATCGGCGTCCTGCACGGGCGCATGTCCACCGATGCCAAGGACCGCTCCATGGGGGACTTCGCCACCGGGAGGACATCGCTCCTCGTCGCGACCACCGTGATCGAGGTGGGGGTGGACGTGCCCGAGGCCACGGTGATGGTCATCCTCGATGCCGACCGGTTCGGGCTCTCGCAGCTCCACCAACTGCGCGGCCGCATCGGGCGGGGGACCCGGCCCGGGCTGTGCTTCGCAGTGAGCGCGCTGATCGCCGGGGACACCGGCCGGCGGCTCGAGGCGTTCCAGGGTTCCCGGGACGGTTTCGTGCTCGCCGAGACCGACCTGGCGCTGCGGCGGGAGGGCGACGTGCTGGGGGCGGCACAGTCAGGGACCTCCTCGTCGCTGGCGAACCTCCGCGTGCTCGCGGACAGGGACGTCATCGCACGGGCGCGCGCCCACGCCGTCGAACTGCTCGAGCACGACCCCGGGCTCGTCACCATGCCCGGGCTCGCCGCCGCCGTCGACCGCATCGAGGCCTCCGGCCTCGGGGACTTCATCGAACGGAGCTGAGATGCGGATCATCGCCGGGCGGTTCCGGGGCCAGCGCATCGACGCGCCCCCCTCGGGCACGCGACCCACCTCCGACCGGGTGCGCGAGGCCCTCTTCTCCGTGCTCACGGCACGCGGTGACCTCGAGGGGGCCGTGGTCCTCGACCTCTACGCCGGCTCCGGCGCGCTCGGCCTCGAGGCACTCAGCAGGGGAGCCGCTCGCCTGGTCGCGGTCGAGAGGTCCCGTGCCGCGGCCGCGGTGCTGCGGCGGAACGCGGCTCGCCTCGGCGTGCAGGTGGAGGTGCACACAATGCCCGTGGCAACCTTCCTGGCTCGCGACGCCCCGGCCGTCGCCGACCTCGTCCTGCTGGACCCGCCCTACGACCTCGAGGTGGTGGAGGCGGACCTCGACGCGCTGGTACGCGGTGGGTGGGTGGCGCCGGGAGGGACCGTCGTCGTCGAACGCTCGAGCCGGTCGCCCGCGCCCCGGTTCGCGGGGCCATGGGAGGCACCGACCGAGCGGCGCTACGGCGAGACCGCGCTGTGGCTTTCGCGCCACGCAGGTCCGGCGGACTAATCTAGGGGCCATGAGATCTCTGGCGGTGTGCCCCGGTTCGTTCGACCCGATCACGTTCGGGCACGTGGATGTGGTCAAGCGTGCGCTGAGTCTCTTCGACGAGGTGATCGTCGCAGTGGCGAACAACGCGTCCAAGACGCACCTCCTCGACAGCGACCAACGCGTCATGCTCACGCGCCAGGCGCTCCAGGGCATCGAGGGCGTCAGCGTCGAACCCGTGACCGGCCTGCTCGCGGACTTCTGCACCGAGCGGGGTGCGCGGGCCATCGTCAAGGGACTGCGGGGTTCCGCGGACTTCGACGACGAGATGTCGATGAGCCTGCTCAACCGCCACCTCTCCGGGATCGAGACCGTCTTCATCATGGGAGACCCGTCCCTGAACCACGTCTCCTCGTCCATGGTGAAGGAGATCGCGCGCTACGGGGGTGACGTCACGGGGCTGGTACCGGAGGCGGTGGCCCGCAGCCTGATGCGTTCGAAGGGGTGAACGAGGTGGTCGACCACACGCCGAAGGGAGAGTCCCTCCTCGCGATCATGGAGGAGCTCGCGCACCTGTTGCGCACCGCCCGGCCGATGCCCATGAGCGCCTCCGTCCTCGTGAACCGGGCGGAGGTCCTCGATCTCCTGGAGGCCGCGCGCGCGGTCGTGCCGGAGCAGGTCGCGGAGGCGGACCAGATCGTTGCCGGTGCCCGTGGAGTCGTCCAGCGCGCCGAGGAGGACGCCGCCGCCACCATCGCCGCGGCCGAGGAGCGCGCTCGCGGGCTCGTGGAACAGGAGAGCCTCGTCCAGGCTGCCAGGGCGAGAGCCGCGGAGATCGTCGCCGCGGCAGAGGAGGAGGCACGGGCACTGACCGACAACGCCAACGACTACTGCGACCGCCAACTCGCCCAGCTCGAGATCGAGCTCGGCCAGATCGGGAAGCAGGTCAAGGCAGGACGAGCGGTGATCCAGGCGCGGCTCACGCCCCGGGACGAGACATGACCAGGCACCCGCTCGTGGTCGGGATCCACGACCTGACGCGCCGTCCCGGGAACCGGCAGGACCTCGTCCTCGACCTGCCCGCGCCACCGGATCTCGGTACCGCCGTGATCGGGGTGAAGCCCGGCAGTGACGTGCACCTCGTCCTCGTCCTCGAGTCGGTGGCGGACGGCGTGCTCGTGTCGGGTACGGCCGCGGTCCTCCTGGAAGGGGAGTGCGTGCGCTGCCTGGAGACGGTGCGCACCGAGGCGGAGGTCCCCCTCTCGGAGCTGTACCTCTACCCGGAGGCGCTCGCCCGCGCCGCTGACGACGGCGACGAGGAGGCAGTCGAGATGCTGCACACCGACGGGGAGACCCTCGACCTCGAGCCGATGCTGCGGGACGCCGTCGTGACGTCGCTGCCCTTCAGGCCGCTCTGCTCCGCGGACTGCCCCGGATTGTGCCCGACGTGTGGGATCCCGCTCCGCGACGCCGAACCGGGACACTCCCACGAGACCATCGACCCCCGGTTCAAGGTGCTCGAGGGCTGGCAGGGGAACGGAGAGTGAACCGGTCCCGGGTGGAGGACGAGCCGGCACGCACCGACCTGGACACGCTCCTCGGGCGTCTCGGCCTGTCGATCGAACGATCGCAGCTCGAACGCGCCCTCACCCATCGTTCCTACGCCCACGAGGCCGGCGGGATCCCGACCAACGAACGGCTCGAGTTCCTCGGGGATGCGGTGCTGGGCGTGGTGGTCACCGAGTACCTCTACCGGCTCCACCCCGACGTCACCGAGGGTGAGCTCGCGAAGATGCGTGCCGCGACCGTCTCGCAACGCGCGCTGGCCGAGGTCGCCCGCACCCTCGGGCTCGGCGACTACATCCTCCTCGGCCGTGGGGAGCTCGTCACCCATGGCCGCGACAAGGACTCGATCCTCTCGGACACGCTCGAGGCGATCATCGGGGCCGCCTACCTCGAGAACGGGCTGGAGCCCACCAGGACCATGGTGGAGCAGCTGTGCGCACCCCTGCTCACCCACGCCGCACGGCTCTCCGCGGGCCTCGACTGGAAGACCTCCCTGCAGGAGCTGGCCGGCGTCCACGGGCTGCCCGCCCCGGTCTACCAGGTCGAGGGGAGCGGCCCGGACCACGACCGCACGTTCACGGCCTCCGCCACGGTTGGGCCGTTCGTCGGATCCGGCACCGGCTCGTCCAAGAAGGTGGCCGAGCACGGGGCCGCCGAGGCGGTGTTCGAGATGATCACCGGGGCGTTCGGCTCCGATGCCTGAGCTTCCCGAGGTGGAGACGATCCGCCTGGGCCTCGAGCGACACGTGCTCGGCAAGCGGGTGGAGGAGGTGGTCATCCACTCGGCGCGAGCGGTCCGCAAGCTGGCCGATCCCGCGGCGCTCGAGGACGACTTCTCGGGCCGACGGATCGAGGAGGTGGCCCGGCGGGGCAAGTTCCTCTGGTTCGCGCTGGGTGGGGCGCCCACCGCGTTCGTCGTCCACCTGGGCATGTCCGGCCAGCTCCTCGTGCACGACACGGCTCCGCGTGAACTGCCGCGGCACACCGCGGTGACGGTCGTGCTCGACGGCGGTGCCATCCTCTTCGTCGACCAGCGCACCTTCGGGTACGTCCACTCCTCCCCGCTCGTGGAGACCCCGGACGGCCTGCCCGCCGGCACCGGTACCCGCCTGTCCGCGCTGCCGGCGCTCGCCTCCCACATCGCGCGCGACCCGCTCGACCCTCACCTCGACCTCGACGCCGTCGTGGCGCGGATGGGCCGCACCTCCAGTGCGATCAAGCGCGTCCTCCTCGACCAGCGGTACGTCTCCGGGATCGGCAACATCTACGCCGACGAGACGCTCTGGCACGCCCGGGTCCACCCTGCGACGTCGGCGAACCAGCTGTCGCCCGAGGACCTCGGGCGCGTGGTCCGCACCGCCGCGGAGGTCATGGGCGCCGCGGTGCGGCTGGGTGGCACGAGCTTCGACGCGATGTACGTGAACGCGGAGGGCCAGTCCGGCTACTTCGCGCGCGAACTGCGGGCCTACGGGCGCACCGGGGGGCCCTGTGCCCGGTGTTCCACGCCGCTCATCCGCCAGGTGCTGGGCGGACGGTCCACCCATCTCTGCCCGCGGTGCCAGATTTCGGAACAGCGCGCGCAGTGGATAGGCTCTGGACCGTGAGCACCCCTGACGAGAAGACTCGCGAGATCCGCGTGATGATCGTGGACGACCACGAGATCGTCCGCCGCGGGATTGCCGAGATCGTTGACCGGTCCGACGGCCTCGTCGTCGTCGCCGAGGCGGGCAGCGTGGCGGAGGCGCTGCGTCGCGCCGAACTCGTGCGGCCCGAGGTCGTCCTCATCGACCTCCAGCTCCCGGATGGCACGGGGATCGACATCATCACTGCGCTCCGCGGCTCGCTGCCGCAGACACATCCCGTCGTCCTCACCTCGTTCGACGACGACGACGCCCTCTCCGAAGCCCTGCGGGCGGGCGCCAAGGCGTTCCTGCTGAAGACGGTGCGCGGGGCGGAGATCGCCGACGTGATCAAGGCGGTGGCGTCGGGCCGCACCCTGCTCGACGACCGCACGGTGACCCGCCGCCGTGCCGACCACGCGGACCCGACCGCCCACCTGACGCCGTCCGAGCGGCGCGTGTTGGAACTGATCGGGGACGGGCTGTCCAACAGGGAGATCGGCGACCGTCTCGGAGTGGCGGAGAAGACGGTGAAGAACCACATCACGTCCCTGCTCGCCAAGATGGGCCTCCAGCGGCGCACCCAGGCCGCCGCGTGGGTGGCAGGCCAGAGGGCTTCCTCCTGGCGCCAGTGACGTGAACGGGGCTCCCGTCAGGCGAGCGGCACCTGCCACTCCAGCCGGCTGCCGTGCCCCCGCCCGGGAGTGTCCACGCTGAACGTCCCCCGGTGGCGCCGCGCCCTCACCGCGAGGTTCGCGAGCCCGGAGCGGCGGGTCCGGCCCGGGTCCACGCCGATCCCGTCGTCCTCCACGACCACCGTCACGTCGCCGTCCGGGCCCTCCCCGCGGACGTCGACCCTGACCTGCACGCTGGACGAGTGGGCGTGGCGTGCGGCATTCGACAGTCCCTCCCGGACCACGGCGACGACGTCGTCCGCGATGTCCGGGTCGACCCGAGCATCGACCTGGTCGACGAGGGGGTCGTCGGTGTCGCTGCCCACGGCGTGGTCGTCCACGCGGATGATGAGCGACGGGGCGAAGCCGAGCGCCGTCCGACCGATCGAGGCCTCCCGGCGGAGCCGTTCGACGAGGTAGACCGCCTCGTCCGGTTCGCGCAGCGAATGGACGATGGCCCTGATCTGGCGTACGGACTCATCGACGGAGGTCAACGAGCGCTCCAGGATCGAGGCGAGGTCCGCGTGCCCCTCCTCCAGCAGTCGGGAACGGGCCCCGTGCAGCTGCATGCCGGTGGCGAAGAGCTGCTGGATGGCGAGGTCGTGCAGGTCGCGCCCGATGCGCTGCCGCTCGGCGAGCAGGGCCGCAACGTCCTCGGCGTGGCGGGCCGCCGCGAGCTCGAGTCCGAGTGCCGCCTGCTTCGCCAGCCCCTCCGCCATGGTCAGGTCGGAGGACTCGAACTCCGGCCTGCCCTCCTTCCGGAGGAGGAGGATCACGCCGAGGCCCGTCCCGCGGACCATCATCGGCGCGTACATGGCGGGCCCGAAGGGGCGCAATTGGGGCACGCGCATCGGGTTGGCCTGTGCGAGCGAGTCGACGATGACGCCGACTCCCTCCCGCAGCACCGTCAGGGCGCGGCCCGCGGGGGGGAACTCGACGCCGATCAGGGCGGGGGCGAGCTCGCCATCCGCGATCTCGCAGGCCCAGGTCTCGCCGATCGAGGGCAGCACGATGAGGCAGGTGTCGGCGTCCGCCACCTCCCGCACCTCGTGCGCGATCATCTGGAGGGCCTCCTCCTCGTCGGTGCCCTCCAGCAGCATCGTGGTGATCCGCTGGCTCACCGCCAGCCAGCGCTCACGGGCCCGGGACTCGCCGTAGATCCGGGAGTTCGCGATCGCGACGCCCGCTGCCTTGGCCAGCAGTCCCACCTCGGTGACGTCAGCCTCCCCGAAGCCGCCCTCCTTGTCGGCGAGGTAGATCCGCCCGAACACCTGCTCGTTGATGCGCAGCGGCATGCCGAGGAAGGTCCCCATCGGTGGGTGGCCCTCGGGCCACCCACCGAAGCTGGGGTGGGCGGTCACGTCGTCGAGCACGAGGGCGCCCTCCGGCGGGATCTCGCCGAGCACGCCCGTGCCGCGTGGCGGGTGGCCCAGGATGCGTTCCGTCTCCGCGCTGACGCCGTGGTGGACGAATACGACCGTCCTGCCGAGGTGGTCCAGTACTCCGAGTGCGGCGTAGCGCGCCCCCGTGAGCTCCGCGGCGGCATCGACGAAGTCCTTCAGGACGTCCGGCAGGTCCAACTGGCTCGTGAGCTCGAGCGCGACGCCCAGCAACCGTTCGTTCATCCGACTCCCTCGCTCGCTGCGCCCGCGTAGGCGGCGTTCCGCCGCGACAGCTCGTCGTGCGTCCCACGATCGCACACCGTCGCGGGTTCTGCGCCCCCGAGCATCACGACCTCGTCCGCGGCTCCCAGGGCGGCGAGGTGGTGGGTGACCACGAGCACCCCACGACCCGGCTCCCGGCGGGGCAGGTCCATGAGGTCGGACATGATCGCATCCGCGGTCGCGCTGTCGAGGTGTTCGGCCGGCTCGTCGATGAGGAGGAGCGGGGCGGGGGAGGCCAGCGCGCGTGCGAGGAGGATCCGGCGACGTTCCCCGCCGGAGACGGTGGCGCCGTCCGCTCCGAGGAGGGTGTCCATTCCGTCGGGGAGGCCCGCGAGCCAGTCCCCGAGTCCGCACCGCCCGAGGAGATCCCGGCCCTCCTCCGGGGTGAGGTCGCCTCGTGCGACCCGGAGGTTCTCCAGGAGCGTGGTGGCGAAGATGTGCGCGTCCTCCGCCGTCATGGTGACGTGGCGCGTGACGGACGGGCGGGTGGCGCGAGCGACGTCGATCCCGTCGAGGTCCACGGAACCGCCCCGAGCGGGAAGCAGGCCCGCGAGTGTGGCCAACAGGGTGGTCTTGCCGGCGCCGGACGGACCGACGATGGCGATCGCGCGCCCGGGCGTCACGGCCAGGTCGACCCCAGTGACGACGACGGGTCCGCCCGGCCACCCGACGTCGAGGGCGCGGGCGGTCAGCACAGGTGAGGCGGAGGCGGGCACCTCCTCCGTCCGTTGGTCGACCCGCTCGGCGTCGTCGAGGAGCGCCATGACGCGCTCGGCGGCGCCCGCCGAGCGGACGAGCTGGACCGCGGCGGCGCCGAGCGGCGCCGTCGCCTCGAACGCGGCGAGCGGTGTCAGCACGACGACGGCCAGCTCCACGGGCGCGAGCGTCCCGGAGACGAGCGCGGGGATCCCGACGAGGATCGCGCCGAGCACGGCGAGTGCCATTGCGGCGACGTCCAGGCCGGCGGCGAGGGCCGCGGGCCGTGCCGCCCGGTCCTGCAGCCGTTCCAGCCGGTCCTCCGTGGCCGCGAGTTCGGTGCGGATTGCGCCGAGGCGGCCCGAGACCGTGAGCTCGGCCCCGCCGTCCACCATCGTGAGGGCGGTGGCGGAGAGGGTGGCGCGTTCCTCCAGCTGTGCGAGCTCGCTCGCGCGGGCGGCCCACGCGTTGAGGAGCGGTCCCGCCGTGGCTGCCACGAGGAGGCAGGCGAGCAGGATGAGGCCGGAGGCGGGGGAGAGCCACGAGACGAGCGCCACCGTGCCGGTGCCCACGACGAGGGCGACCCCGGCGGGGAGCAGTGCGCGGACCACGACGTCGCCGATGGCATCCACGTCGGCGCCGGTGCGAACGAGCAGGTCCCCACGTCGCAGGCCGGCCACGGTCTCGGCGGGGGAGTCGGCGAGGCGGAGGTACACCTGCTCGCGGAGGGCGGCCATGCCGCCGAGGGCGACGCCGTGCGAGACCAGCCTCTCGGCGTAGCGGAGCACGGAGCGCGAGATCCCGAAGGTCCGTACGCCCACGGCCGCCACGGTGAGGTCGAGGACGTGCGGCATCTGGGACGCCCGCGCGATGAGCCACGCCGACGTCGCCGTGAGGGCCACCGACGAACCCAGCCCGAGTGCGCCGGTCACGATCGCGAGCCAGACCCTCGACCAGGTGAGGTCCAGCAGCCGCAGTGCGCGGCGCAGCGCCACGCGCTGGCTCCGGCTGAGCAGGATCACGGGACCGCGACCTCCTGCGCGCGCACGGTGACCACCCGCGTCGCCGCCTCGATCACGCTGGGGCGGTGGGCGATCACGATGACGGTCCTGCCCTGGGCGTGGAGCTCCCGCACCGTGGCGACGACGGTGGCCTCGGTCGCGGCGTCGAGGTGTGCCGTGGGCTCGTCGAGCAGGACGACGGGCGCGTGGGACACGAGGGCGCGCGTGAGGGCGAGTCGTTGCCGCTGCCCCACGCTCAGGCCCACGCCACCGTGGCCGACGCGGGTCTCCCACCCGTCCGGCAGGGCGGCGACGTCGAACCCGGCGAGCGTCGCGGCGCGCTCCACCGCCGGGGTGATCGTGGGGGCGACGTTCTCGGCGACCGTTCCGGGCAGGATGGCCGGGCGTTGTGGCACCCACGCGACCTGCCGGTGGAGCGAGGTCGGCTCGACGTCCACGAGGTCGATCTCGACCCCGGCATGGTGGAGGACGATCCGGCCCTCATCCGGTTGGAGGAGGCCGAGCAGCAGGAGCGCCGTCGTCGACTTCCCGGCACCCGTCTCGCCGACGAGTACCGTGATCTCGCCGGGATCGATCCGCGCGTCGAGGTGGGCGGGGGCGAGCACGGCGCGGCCGGGGGCCCGCACCCCGACGTCCCGCAACTCGAGGACCGTGCTGGACAGGGGCGGGGCCGGGGCCGTGCCACGATCGCGGACGGGCAGGTCGATGACGTCGAAGGCGGCGGTGGCGGCGGCGAGGCCGTTCGCGCTGGCGTGGAAGTGGGCTGCCACCTGTCGCAGCGGCTGCAGCACCTCGGGGGCCAGCATGATGGCGGCGAGGCCGGTCGTGAGATCGAGCTGGCCGTTGACGAGCCGCATCCCGACGACCACCGCGACGAGGGCCACCGAGATGCTGGCGATGAACTCGAGGATGGCGCCGGAGAGGAAGGCGATGCGCAACGCCCCGAGCGTGGTCGCGTTGTAGGCGTCCGCGAGGACCCGGACCCGGGCGCCGGGGCCGCGCTCCCGGCCGAGCGCCTTCAGCGTGGCCAGGCCCGCCAGCAGGTCCAGCACCTGGCCGCCGAGGCGCTCCATCATGGCGAGCCGCCTCTCCGTGTGGGTCTCCGTGAGCCGCCCCACGAGCCACATGAACACCGGGATGAGGGGGAGAGCGAACAGGAGGATGAAGCCGGACGTGAGGTCGATGGAGAAGACCACCACGAGGACGGTGGGGGAGAGGATGGCCGCGAGCAGCAATTGGGGCAGGTAGCGCACGAAGTAGGGTCCAAGGTCGTCCAGGCCGCGCGTCGCGAGGGTCACGACCTCGGCGGACCGGGTCGCGTCGAGCCAGCGCGGGCCCTGGGAGACGGCGCTGTCGAGCACCTTCTCCCGCAGTTCGGCGACCACCCGGGTGGCGGCGCGGTGGGCGAGGCTCTCCTGGACGACGAGCACGAGGACCCGTGCCACGAGCACCGCGGCGAGGGCGAGCACGATGGGGACGACGTCCGGAAGGCTGGCGCGCCCCTCGATGACGGGCGCGATGGCGTGGGCGATCAGGAGGACCTGGGCCACGACCAGCGCCGTCGTCAGCACTCCCGTGGCCGTTGTCGCGACGATGTAGGCCCGTGCCGCCGACGCGTGCGCGAGGAGGCGGCGGTCGAGCGGCTTCATGGACCAACTCTGCCACCGCGCGGTGGCAGAAACGAAACGGCGGCGGAGCGCCTCGCGCCCCGCCGCCGTTCCTCTGTCACCGCAGCTCGGACAACGTGAGGCCGGCGGGATCGGTGGGGATCTGCCGCGTCGAGAGCCGACGGCGGAAGACCCAGTAGGTGTACGCCTGGTAGGCGATGACGACCGGCACGATGGTGAGGGCGACGATCGTCATGACCCGGAGTGTGTACGGGGTGGAGGACGCCTGGACGATGGACAGCGAGTAGGCGTCGTCGATCCGCGACGGCATCACGTACGGGTGGAGCGCCATGAAGATCCACGCGACGGCGGCCGCGATGGCCACGGAGTTCAACAGGAAGGACCACCCTTCCTTGCGCTGGCGCGTGGTGGAGACGACCGCCACCAGGCACAGGGCTGCGACCACCAGGGGGATCAGCGCGAGGGCGCTGCGAGCGTGGGCGAACTGCCCCCAGAGCGCGAACACGGCCGTGACGGCGGCGCTGACGATCGAGAGCCGGGCCGCGAGGTCGCCCGCGCGGCGCCGCAGCTCACCGTCCGTCTTGAGCGCGAGGAAGATGGCACCCGAGGTGAGGAACAACGAGGCCGTCACCACTCCCCCGAGGAGCGTGAAGGGGGTGAGCAGCGAGAAGAAGCCACCCGTGAGCTGGTGGGAGGCAGTGCCCAGCGCGCCCTCGACGGCCTCCGGGGGGACGACGGTGCCGTCACGCTCGACGACCTCGATGTCCATCCCCTGGACGAGGTTGGCGAACGCGACGCCCCAGAGCACGGCGGGAACCCAGGCGCTGAACACGTGGATGGTGTCCCAGCGGTTGCGCCAGGCGAGGTCGGAGACCTTGGGCCGCCACTCGAGGGCGGAGATCCGGAGGATCAGCATGACGAGGATCAGGAAGAGGGGGATGTACATCCCGGAGAACATCGTGGCGTACCACTCCGGGAAGGCGGCGAAGGTCGCGCCGCCCGCGGTGAGCAGCCACACCTCGTTGCCGTCCCAGTGGGGGCCGATGGTGTTGAGCGCCACGCGGCGCTCCTGCTCGTCCCTCGGGAGGTACTTCAGCAGCATGCCGACCCCGAAGTCGAAGCCCTCGAGGACGAGGTACCCGATCCACAGGATCGCGATGAGGATGAACCAGAGCGTTGACAGTTCCATGGCCTTACCCGATCAGTAGACGAACGACATGGGGAGCTCGGACCCGGTGGCGGCGGGCGGCATCTTGTTGGTCTTCGCGTCCACTCCCTCACGGGTGTAGCGCGCCATGAGCAGGTACCAGACCACGCCGAGGGCGCCGTACAGCAGGGTGAACCCGACCATCGAGGCCAGCACCGTGCCGGCCGACGGCATCGTGGAGACGCCGTCCTGGGTCAGCATGTACACGAAGTCGACCGGGTTGGCGGGGTTGGGGTGGACCACCCACGGCTGGCGTCCCATCTCGGTGAAGATCCAGCCGAAGGAGTTGGCGAGGAAGGGGGCGGGGATGGCGATCAGGCCGAGCGTCGCGAGCCACTTCTGGCCGAGGACCCTCTCCTTGCGCATGTACCACAGCAGGGCGAGGGCGAGGGCAGCGGAGAACCCGGCGAAGCCGATCATGAGCCGGAACGACCAGTAGGTCACCATCAGGTTGGGGACGTACTCGACATCCGTGCCGAACTGGTCGGCGTACAGCTGGGTCTTCTCCTCCTGCAGGTCGAGGACACCGGGCAACTCGGCGGTGAAGGTGTTGGTGGCGAGGAAGGAGGTGAGCCCCGGAACCTCGAGGAGGGGGGTGGTGTCCCCGCAGTAGTTCGAACCGAGGCGCCCGATGGTGAGGATCGAGAATGGCGCGCCGGTGGTGGTCTCGCACAGCGCCTCGGCGGAGGCCATCTTCATCGGCTGCTGCTCGAACATGAGCTGCGCCTGGTGGTGGCCGGTGCCGCCGACGGCGAGCCCGGAGACCGCGATCGTGACCAGGCCGAAGATGAGGGCCGGCCGCCACACCTTCTCGGCGTGCGCACGCTCGCCCCTGTTGACCGCGCGCACCATCCACCAGATCGCGATTCCGGTCACGAAGGTCCCGGCGGTCAGGAAGGCCGCCGTGACGACGTGCATGAAGGCCGAGACCGCGGTGGGGTTGGAGATCAGGGCCCAGAAGCTCACGAGCTCGGCGCGCCCGGACTCGGGGTTGAACTCGGCACCCACCGGGTGCTGCATGAACGAGTTGGCCACGAGGATCCAGTACGCCGAGAGGTTCACCCCGATCGCCGCGAGCCAGATCGCCGTGAGGTGGAGACCCTTGGGAAGGCGGTTCCAGCCGAAGATCCACAGGCCGAGGAACACCGACTCGAGGAAGAAGGCCGCGAGGGCCTCGATCGCGAGCGGTGCGCCGAAGACGTCCCCGACCATCCGGGAGTACTCCGACCAGTTCATGCCGAACTGGAACTCCTGGACGATGCCGGTGGCGACCCCCAGGGCGAAGTTGATGATCAGCAACTTGCCGAAGAACTTGGTCAGCTTGAGCCAGTGCTCCTTGCCCGTGCGGTACCAGAAGGTCTGCATCAGGGCCACGAGCGGCGTCAGGCCGATCGTCAGGGGTACGAGGATGAAGTGGTAGACGGTGGTGATCCCGAATTGCCACCGCGCGAGTTCCAGTGCGTCCACTGAAGGCCTTCCGCGTTGAAGGAGTTGTCATTCCAACGCTATTCGCGGAGCCGTGGAAGTCGCGGGACCATTGTCCCGCTTTCGTGACATCTCGTCAGGTCGGAGCACTGTCCCCTCGGAATGGGGATGGGTGGGTGTGCCATAATGGCGATGGGCCGGCGGACACACCCGCCACCGGCTCCGGGATCAACCTGATGCGCCGCCGCGAGGTGCCGCTGCAGACGGTGACGGGCCCGGCACCGTACGGTGCGACCCATGACTTCCGCCGGAAGGCGACGATGACGATGACGTGGTAGGTGCCACGGGTGTACCGCCTTCCACGGGAACGGAGCCCGACGTGGCTGACGAGACCGAGAACCGCCAGGACGAACAGGCAGAGGTCGCCGGAGTCGCGAGCGGCCGCAGGCGTCGCACCGTGAAGGCCGAGTTCTCCGCAGCGGATGGGGAGCAGGTTCCCCAGATGCGGCTCCCCGCCGCAGCGCTGCTGTTCCAGGCGCCCGACCTCTCCAGCGTGGCGCCGCGCCGGGCCGAGAGGCCGGGAGACGCGAACTCGGTCGGCGAGAAGCCGGCCGGCGAGGAGAAGCAGTCCGCGCGCGAGGACTCCGGGGAGGAGGACGGGCGGCGCCGGCGAAGGGGAGGCCGGGGACGCAAGAAGTCCGCCGAGCCGCCGTCGCAGGAGGGCGCGGAGGACACCACGGACGCCGGCAGGCAGGACGCCGGAAAGCAGCAGGGCGGCAAGCAGGACGCCGGAAAGCAGGATGGCGGCAGGAAGGAAGCCGCACAGGAGCCCGCGGCGGGAGAGGCGAGGGCGGAGTCCGCCACGGACACGGGGGAGGAGTCGGAGGAGGGCGGTTCGCGCCGTCGTCGCCGGCGGCGCCGGCCCACGGACTCGGAGCGTGCGCGTTCCGAGGTGACGTCGGTCGAGGGCTCGACCCGACTGGAGGCGAAGCGGCAGCGCCGGCGGGAGGGCCGGGACGCGGGCCGTCGTCGGCAGGTGATCACGGAATCGGAGTTCCTGGCCCGCCGGGAGGCGGTGGACCGCACCATGCTCGTCCGCGAGAAGGACGGCCTCAACCAGATCGCGGTGCTGGAGGACGGGATCCTCGTCGAGCACTACGTGGCGCGGCGCACCCAGACCTCGATGGTCGGGAACGTGTACCTCGGCCGGGTGCAGAACGTGCTGCCCTCCATGGAGGCCGCGTTCATCGACCTCGGCAAGGGCCGGAACGCCGTGCTGTACGCCGGCGAGGTCAACTGGGACGCCGCAGGCATGGAGGGCCAGCCACGCCGGATCGAGCAGGCCCTCCACAGCGGCGACACCGTGCTCGTCCAGGTCACGAAGGACCCCATCGGACACAAGGGGGCGCGTCTCACCAGCCAGGTCACCCTTGCGGGCCGCCACCTGGTGCTCGTGCCCTCGGGCGCCATGACGGGCATCTCCCGCAAGCTTCCCGAGTCGGAGAGGGCGCGCCTGAAGAGGCTGCTGAAGGAGATCGTTCCCGACTCCGCCGGCGTCATCGTGCGCACGGCGGCGGAGGGTGCGACGGAGGAGCAGTTGAGGGACGACGTCGCCCGGCTGCTGCGGACGTGGGAGGACATCCAGTCGAAGGCGTCCTCGGCGAAGAGTGCCCCCCTGCTGCTCAAGGGCGAGCCCGAACTGGCAGTGCGGGTGGTGCGCGACGTCTTCAATGAGGACTTCACGGAACTCGTGGTCTCGGGTGACGAGGCGTGGCGCACCATCTCGAGGTACGTCGAGGAGCTGTCGCCCGACCTGGCGGGCCGCCTCCGCCACTGGGTGGAACCCCGCGACATCTTCTCCGAGTTCCGCATCGACGAGCAGCTCTCGAAGGGCATGGACCGGAAGGTCTGGCTGCCCTCGGGTGGCTCCCTGGTGATCGACCGCACCGAGGCGATGACGGTCATCGACGTCAACACCGGCCGCTTCACCGGCGCCGGCGGCACCCTGGAGGAGACCGTCACGCGGAACAACCTCGAGGCGGCCGAGGAGATCGTGCGGCAGCTCCGGTTGCGGGACATCGGTGGGATCATCGTGATCGACTTCATCGACATGGTGCTCGAGTCGAACCGTGACCTCGTGCTGCGCCGGCTCATGGAGTGCCTGGGCCGTGACCGCACCCGGCACCAGGTCGCCGAGGTCACCTCGCTCGGACTTGTCCAGATGACCCGGAAGCGGGTGGGCCAGGGCCTGGTCGAGGCGTTCTCGGAGCCGTGTGAGCACTGCGGCGGGCGCGGCTTCATCGTGCACACCCACCCGGTGGAGAAGGACACGGGCGAGTCGGAGGCCGACCAGCCACGGTCGCGTCGCCGCGGGCGTGGCCGGGCGGACGAGGCCCCTGCCGTCGAGCCGAACCGCAAGGTCGTGAAGGATGCGCTGGCAACGATCGCAGCAGCGGCAGCATCCGCCCACGAGGTGCACGAGACCGTGGCCCCCGAGGTCGCCGACGCGATCACGAAGGCCGCGACGGGAGTGGCCGACGCGGTCGCTGCCGACGCGCCGGACGAGTCGAGCGACGACACCGCCGCCACCCAGCAGGCCGCCACCGAGCAGGTGGAGGCCGATGTCCCCGCCGACGCGGGGCCGGATGGCGGCGACGGGACCCCGACCCGTCCCCGCCGCGGCGGCCGGCGACGGGTGGTGGCGACCGTGGCCCCAGCAGCGGACGCCACGGCGGACATCATCACCCTTCCCACGCGTGAGGAGTCCCCGAGCGACGTCATCGTCCTTCCGAAGGGCGAGGAGACGTCCCCGGCTCCCTCACTCCCGCCCGAGACACTGGACACCCTCGTGTTCCCGGAGCGCTCCGAGTCCTCCCGGCCCTCCCGGCGCAGGCCGCGGCGTGCGACGTCCGCGACGACGGCCCCTCCCGAGGCGGAGGCACCGGACTCCGCGTCCGAGGATCAGGGGCCTGGGGACGAGGGCTCGCCGGAGGGGTGAGGGACACCACAGCGGCGGCCGGGCCCCGGGCGGTCGAGAGGTTTGCCCTCACCGGCGCTTCGGCGTAATCTTGACCGTCGGCGCGTTGTGCGCCCCAGCATGTCATCGCGTGCGAATCCCGACCCACACCGAGTGCGGTCCGCGCGCTCACGGAACGACAGAGATGAGCAGGAACGTGGTCTACGCCATCGTCAAGGCCGGCGGCCGACAGGAGAAGGTTTCCGTCGGTGACACCGTCGTCGTCAACAAGGTCGAGGGTGACGTCGGCTCGACGATCGAGCTGACGCCGATCATGCTCGTCGACGGCGACACCGTCACCACCGCCGCGGATGCCCTCGCCGGGGTCACCGTGACCGCCGAGATCCAGGGCCCGGCGAAGGGCCCGAAGATCATCATCCAGAAGTACAAGAACAAGACCGGGTACAAGAAGCGCCAGGGCCACCGCCAGTCGCTCACGCGCCTCAAGGTCACCGGAATCAAGTAGCACGGCCGCAGGCCCTCGGAAACAAGGAGAGAGACGACATGGCACACAAGAAGGGCGCCAGTTCCTCGCGCAACGGTCGTGACTCCAACGCTCAGCGCCTCGGCGTGAAGCGGTACGGCGGCCAGGTCGTCAAGGCCGGCGAGATCCTGGTCCGGCAGCGCGGCACCCACTTCCACCCCGGCGTCAACGTCGGCCGTGGCGGGGACGACACCCTGTTCGCCCTCGAGGCGGGCCAGGTGCGGTTCGGAACGCGCGGCGACCGGAAGGTCATCGACGTCGTGGCGCAGTAGCCACACCACTCTCGGCGGGAGGCGAGCGGCACGGCCGCCCGCCTCCCGCCCTTTTTCCGGCAGTCCCCAGGGAGGACCCCAATGGCAAGCTTCGTGGACCGCGTCCTGCTCCACGCGACGGGCGGGCACGGTGGCAACGGCTGCGTCTCGATCCGCCGGGAGAAGTTCAAGCCACTGGCCGGCCCGGACGGAGCGAACGGGGGCCGGGGCGGGAGCATCATCCTCGAGGTGGACCCCCAGGTCACCACGCTGCTCGCGTTCCACCACCTCCCGCACCGGCGCGCCGAGAGCGGCACCCAGGGGATGGGGGACCTGCGGCAGGGAAGGAATGGCGAGGACCTCGTGCTCCCGGTCCCGGAGGGCACGGTCGTGAAGACGGAGGACGGGGAGGTCCTCGCGGACCTCATGGGTGCCGGCACCCGTTTCGTCGCGGCCGCGGGGGGAGCGGGAGGTCTGGGCAACGCCGCGCTGGCCTCGGACCGCCGGAAGGCGCCCGGGTTCGCCCTGCTCGGGGAGCCGGGCGAGGAGGTGCGGCTCATCCTCGAGCTGAAGTCGGTCGCCGATGTCGCGCTCGTCGGCTTCCCCTCCGCCGGCAAGTCGTCCCTCATCGCCGCCATCTCGGCCGCACGCCCCAAGATCGCGGACTACCCGTTCACCACCCTCATCCCGAACCTCGGCGTCGTCCGGGCGGGCGACCACCGGTACACGGTGGCCGATGTCCCGGGACTCATCCCCGGTGCCTCCGAGGGCCGGGGGCTCGGGCTCGAGTTCCTCCGTCACATCGAGCGGTGCGCCGTGATCGTCCACGTGCTCGACTGCGCGACCCTCGAGCCGAACCGCGACCCGGTCTCGGACCTCGACGCCCTCGAGGCCGAGCTTGCCGCCTACGCCGGGAGGCTCGAGGACGTCGGCGCAGTCCCCCTCATGGAGCGGCCCCGCCTGGTCGTCCTGAACAAGATCGACGTGCCCGAGGCCCGCGAACTCGCCGAGTTCGTCGCCCCGGAGTTGCGTGGGCGCGGACTGGAGGTCCACCTCGTCTCGACGGCGTCCCACGAGGGACTCCCGGCGCTCACCTACCTCCTCGGGCAGATCGTCGAGGACGCCCGCTCCCGCGTGGAGGAGGCGCCGCTGCCCCGGGTGGTCATCCGTCCGGAGCCGGTGGATGACGCTGGTTTCACCGTGGTGCCCAGGAAGGGGCCCGACGGGACCTGGTACCAGGTGCGGGGCACGAAGCCCGAGCGCTGGGTGCGCCAGACGGACTTCGCGAACGACGAGGCGGTCGGGTACCTCGCCGACCGGCTCGCGAAGCTCGGTATCGAGGACGAGCTCTTCCGCATCGGCGCGACCCCCGGGGACACGGTCGTCATCGGCCCGGAGGACTCGGGCGTGGTGTTCGACTGGGAGCCCACACTGACCACCGGCCCCGAGCTCCTCGGGCCGCGCGGCTCCGACATGCGGTTCGACGACGGTGCCCGCGCCACCCGGGGCGAGCGGCGACGCGAGTACAAGGACCGGATGGACGGCAAGACCCGCGCACGCGAGGAACTGTGGACGGAGCGGGAGGCCGGGGTCTGGACGGACCCGGCAGAGGGCTGACGAGCCGGCGCCCCTGCAGGGCCCACCGGGCGGATAATGGGCGCATGAACCCGATCAACTCGCGCAGCGACCTGGCCCGGGCCCGGCGGCTGGTCATCAAGATCGGGTCATCGTCGCTCACCACCGCGGACGGACGCCTCGACACCGAGTACCTCACCCGGCTGGTGGACACCGCGGCGGTGCGGCGCCTGCGAGGCCACCAGGTGGTCCTCGTCACCTCCGGTGCGATTGCCGCCGGACTGGGGCCCTCCGGCCTCGCCCGCCGCCCGAGTGACCTCGCCACCTCGCAGGCGTTGGCCTCTGTGGGCCAGGGCCTCCTCATCGCCGAGTACGCCCGCGCCTTCGCCCGCCACGGACTCACGGTCGGCCAGGTCCTGCTGACGGCGGAGGACCTCATCCGCCCCCAGCACTACCGCAACGCGCGCCGGGCCCTCACCCGCCTGCTCGAGCTCGGCATGGTCCCCGTCGTCAACGAGAACGACGCGGTGGCGACCGATGAGATCCGGTTCGGGGACAACGACCGGCTCGCCGCCCTCGTCGCGAACCTCGTGGCGGCCGAGGTGCTGGTCCTCCTCACCGACGTCGACGGCCTGTACACCACCCGCCCCACCGAACCCGGGGCACGGCTCGTCCAGCGGGTCCACGACTCCGATCAGTTGGCGGACTACTGCATCACCGGCCGGGGGTCGGCAGTCGGGACGGGTGGCATGACCACCAAGATCGACGCCGCGATGATCGCCACGAACTCCGGCATCCCCACGCTGCTCGCGAACGCCTCCCGGGTGGATGACGCGCTGCTGGGCCACGACGTCGGCACCTGGTTCGACGTCGCGGACCACCGGCGCTCCTCGCGGCGGCTGTGGCTGGCGTGGGCCGCCCGTTCCCGCGGCCGCGTGTGGCTCGATTCCGGCGCGGTCGATGCCGTGACCCACGGCAAGCGTTCCCTGCTGGCCGCCGGGATCACCCAGGTGGAGGGGGACTTCGAGGCGGGGGACGCCGTCGACCTCGTCGGCCCGGAGGGACACGTCGTCGCCCGTGGACTGTCCGGGTTCGATTCCGCCGATGTCGCCCGCATGAAGGGGCGCTCGACCGTCCAGCTCCGGGTGGAGCTGGACGACTTCCACGCGCGCCCGGTCGTCCACCGGGACGACCTGGCGCCGGTGCTCGGGGGCGGACGCCGCGGCTAGGCTTGTCCCCATGGACATTCCCCAGGCGATCACCACCGTTGCCCGCAACGCGAAGGTCGCGTCGCGTTCCCTCGCCTCGGCACCCCGTTCCGTGAAGGACGCCGCCCTCCTCGCGATGGCGGACGCCCTTCTCACGGGGCAGGAGGACATCCTCGCCGCGAACGCCGAGGACGTCGCGAACGGGCGTGGCATGAAGGCCGGCCTCGTGGATCGGCTCACCCTCACGCCCGAGCGGATCGCCGGCATCGCCGAGGCGCTCCGGGAGCTCGCCGCGTTGCCCGACCCGGTGGGCGAGGTGGTCCGCGGCTCCACCCTGCCGAACGGACTGCGCCTGCGCCAGGTGCGCGTTCCCATGGGGGTCGTCGGGATGATCTACGAGGCGCGTCCGAACGTGACCGTCGACGCGGCCGGCCTCGCGATCAAGTCGGGCAACGCGGTCATCCTGCGGGGCGGGTCCGCCGCGGCCCGCACCAACACCGTGATCGTGCGCCTCCTCGCGGACGCGCTGGAGTCGGTGGCGCTCCCGCGTGACCTCGTGCAGTCCATCGATGCCTGGGGGCGGGAGGGTGCGGTCGAGCTCATGCACGCCCGTGGGCTGGTCGACGTCCTCGTGCCGAGGGGCGGTGCGGACCTCATCCAGACCGTCGTCCGGGAGTCCACGGTGCCCGCCATCGAGACCGGCGTCGGCAACTGCCACGTGTACGTGGACTCCTCCGCGGACCTCGAGATGGCGCGCCGCATCGCGTTCAACTCGAAGGTGCAGCGCCCCGGTGTCTGCAACGCGGCGGAGACCCTCGTCGTGCACGCGGGGATCGCCGAGGCCTTCCTGCCGCTCGTGGGCCGCGACCTCGCCGAGGCCGGCGTCACCCTCCATGCCGACGACGACGCCGCCCGCCTCCTCGGCGTCCCGAGCGTCCCGGCCGAGGCCGAGGACTGGTCGACCGAGTACCTCTCCCTCGACCTGGCCGTCCGGGTGGTCCCCGACCTCGACGCTGCGCTCGAGCACATCCGGACCTACTCGTCGGGGCACACGGAGGCCATCGTGACGTCGTCGCTCGCGGCCGCCAACCGGTTCACCCGCGAGCTGGACGCCGCCGCGCTCATCGTCAACGCCTCGACCCGCTTCACCGACGGCGGCCAGTTCGGCCTCGGCGCGGAGATCGGGATCTCCACGCAGAAGCTCCATGCCCGCGGCCCGATGGGGCTTGCGGAGCTCACGACGACCACCTGGCTCGTCGAGGGCGAGGGCCAGATCCGCGCATGACCGGCATCTGTGCGAAACTGGCACCATTCGGATCCACTTCCTGCGGAGGACCACAGATATGAGGAGTTCGCTCGTCGCCCTCGAGGGCGGTCATGAGGTCGTCAACCAGCTCCCGGTGCCCGCCATCATGTACGGCGTCATCGCGCTGGTCGTGCTTCTCTTCCTGCTCCTGGTGGCGTACGCGTTCCGGTCCGTGGGCACCCGGCACTGATGCCGTCGGCGAGTGGTCGCCGGCGCGTCGGCGTGATGGGCGGGACGTTCGACCCGATCCACCACGGTCACCTCGTCGCGGCCAGTGAGGTCCAGGACGTCTTCGACCTCGATGAGGTGGTGTTCGTCCCCACGGGTGCCCAACCCTTCAAGCTCGACCGGGAGGTCACGTCCGTCGAGCACCGCTACCTCATGACGGTCATCGCCACGGCCTCCAACCCCCGGTTCACGGTCTCCCGCGTGGACATCGACCGTCCCGGGGTCACCTACACCATCGACACGCTGCGCGACCTGCGCACCCAGATGCCCGAGGACGAGCTCTTCTTCATCACCGGTGCCGACGCGATGAGCCAGATCCTGGAGTGGAAGAATGCGGGCGAGCTCTTCGAACTCGCCCACTTCATCGGCGTGACCCGTCCGGGCCACGCCCTCGACGACGCCGGGCTCCCGGAGAAGGGGGCCTCGCTGCTCGAGGTGCCCGCCCTCGCGATCTCCTCCACGGATTGCCGCGCCCGCGTCGCGGCGGGTTCGCCGGTCTGGTACCTGGTGCCCGACGGCGTGGTGCAGTACATCGCGAAGTACGAGCTCTACCGGCGCCGCGCCGCACCCTCCGGGCTGAGGGGAGTCAAGGATGACCGCTGACCGTCCGCTCACCAGGCGGGAGCTGCGCGAACGTGAGCGCGCCCGCGAACAGGCGGCTTCCGCTGACGTGCCGGAGGAGGGGCCGGAGCCCGAATCTCAGGCGCAGGCGGACACGCAGGAATCGGAGGCGCAAGAATCGCAGCCGCCTGCGGACGTGCCGCCGGCGTCCCAGGCGCCCCGCCCGAGCCGGCGCGCGCTCCGCGAGGTGGCCCGGGAGACCACCACGGAGCGCGCCGCCGTACGGCGCCGCCCCGTCCAGGCCCCGACGACGACGGGCCTGACCGTGGTGGACCAGGCGACCGGTGCCATCAGTGCCGTGCCCTTGGATCGGCAGGCGGAGCCGGAGGAGCAGGAACCGGAACCCCCGTCACGGCAGGAACCGGAACCCCCGCCGCGGCAGGAACCGGAACCCGAGCCGGACGCGGGAGCCGGCCTGCGGCGTCGGTCGGTCATGGGCCGCTCGGAGGAGGCTTCCCCCACGCGTCCCCCCATGGTCCGGGAGCCATGGCGGGAGGACACCGGGGAGGACGCCGGCGAGGCCGAACAGGTCGGCCGTTCCGCCCTGGCCACCGTCCTCCGCTTCCTGGTGCTGCTGGTCGCGGCCTTCGTCGTTGGCGCCCTCATCTGGCTGGTGGCGGACGGCGCTGCCGCCGGTGCGGTCGCGCTCACGGTCGATCTCCCGGTCGAGCCGGGAGGCGTGACATGACCGCATCGGAGCGGGCGACGGAACTCGCGGTGCTCGCGGCGCGGGCCGGCAGTGCACGGAAGGCTGAGGACGTCGTCGCGCTCGACGTCTCCGATCGCCTGGTCCTCACCGACGTCTTCCTCGTGATGTCCGGCACGAACGAGCGCCAGGTGTCGGCGATCGTGGACGCCGTCGAGGAGCGGCTGGCTGAGGCGGGGGTCCATGCGGTGCGTCGCGAGGGCCGGAGCCAGGCTCGCTGGGTGCTGCTCGACTTCGGGGAGGTCATCGTCCACGTGCAGCACGAGGAGGAGCGGGAGTTCTACGCCCTGGAGCGGCTGTGGCGGGACTGCCCCGTCGTACCGCTGCCGGGGGACATGGAGACGGTGGTGTGACCGCCGGGACGGTCATCCTGTGGCGCCACGGCCAGACGGACTACAACCTCGAGTTCCGCGTCCAGGGTGGGGTGGACATCCCGTTGAACCGGACCGGGCTCGCACAGGCGGCAGCGAGCGCGGCAGCGCTGCACCGCTACCTCGGCGGCGCGCCGACCTCGATCGTGACGTCCACCCTCGTGCGGGCGCGGGACACGGCTCGGATGCTGGCCGACCTCCTCGGGGTGGAGGTTGCCGCCGACCGCCGGTTGCGGGAGCGGGCCTTCGGGCTGTGGGAGGGGCTCACCCGGGACCAGATGGTGGCGACCTGGCCGGAGGAGTACCAGCAGTGGAAGGCGGGCGAGACACCCTCCGGAATCGGCATGGAGACGCGGGCCGAGGTGGCGGAGCGCGTCCATGCGGCCGTGCTCGAGCACGCCGGACGTCTCCAACTCGAGGAGACCCTCGTGGTGGTCAGCCACGGCTCGGCGACGGCACAGGCACTGGGCCGCATGCTGAGCTCCGAGCCGGGCAGCTGGTTCCCGGTGCGAGCCCTCGACAACGCGCACTGGTCCACCCTGCAGCACGCGCCCAACCTCACGCCTCCCTGGCGTCTGAAGGCCCACAACCTCGGACCGCTGTAGAACCTTCACGAGGGCTTCATGGAAGCGGCGGGCGGCCCTTCACGTCCGGCCCGTTGACTGCCCGGTGAACGTGAAGGAGGAGCCATGAGAAGGATCATCGCAACGGCCGGCGTCATCGCCGTCGCCGGACTCGGATTCGTCGGACCCGCCGGTGCCGCCGTCGAGGTCGACCCCGATCTCGCGGGGCACCTGGAGTTCATGGTCGAGGAGGAGCGTCTCGCGCACGAGCTGTACACGCTCTTCGACAACGAGTACCCGGAGGCCTCCATCTTCGCCAGCATCGCCCGCAGCGAGGAGCGCCACATGGAGGCGGTGGCGCGCCAACTCGACCTGCGCGGGCTGGACGACCCGGGCGAGGGGCTGGAGCCGGGCGACTACGCCGTCGACGAGCTCGACGAGCTGTACGCCACGTGGTCCGCGCAAGGGCTCGAGGGTGTGGAGGCGGCGCTGCAGGTCGGGATCGACCTCGAGGAGGCGGACATCGCCGATCTCGAGGAGGCGCTCGGGGACCCGAGCACCCAGCCCGTGGAGCGCGTCTTCTCGGCACTCCTCGCGGGGTCACGGCATCACCTCCAGGCCTTCACCTCGGCCCTCGAGGATGGCTGCAGCGACTGCCTCGGCGAGCCGGGGCAGAAGGTGACGGCGAAGCGCGAGGCGTGGGGCCGAGGGTGGCAGGGCGACCAGCGCCGGGGCCACGGCAACGGCCGTGGCGACGCACCGGCTGACCCCGACCGGTACCAGAAGGGAACCCCTAGGTATCCCGCAGAGGAACCCACAGGCTGAACGTGGCGCCCCGGCCCGGTCCATCCGACCGGGCCGTGAGGTCACCGCCGTGGGCGCGCACGAGCTCCCGGGAGATGGTCAGGCCGATCCCCGATCCGCCGGCGCGCCCCTTGCGCGCCCGGTAGAAGCGCTCGAACACGCGCTCCACCTCCTCGTGCGAGAGGCCCACGCCCGAATCGGCGACGTCGATGCGCGCCCGGCCGGCCTCGCGGCGGCCGGTGACGTGCACCCACCCGCCACGGCCGGTTGCCGTCAGCGCATTGCCGAGCAGGTTGGTGACCACCTGCGTGATGCGGTCCGGGTCCACGACCGCCTGCAGTGGTGGCACGTCGACGGTCAGGGTGACGCCCTCGTCCTCGAACTGGGGCTGGAGCCGGGACGCGGTCGCGGCGACGAGGACGGCGATGTCGGCGGGTTCCGGCGTGAGGTCGAAGCGACGCTCCTGTGCCTTGGCGAGCGATGAGAAGTCCTCGGCGAGCCGGCGCAGGCGGCGGGTCTCGCCGCCGAGCTCGCCGAGGCTCTCCGGCGTGACCTGGATGACGCCGTCGATCATGCCCTCCAGGGTGCCGTCGATGACGGTCAGGGGCGTACGCATCTCGTGGGCGACGTCGGCGATGAGCTGGACGCGGGTGCGTTCGACCTGCGCCAGCCGCTCGGCCATGGTGTTGACGTCCGTGGCGAGTTCCGCGAGTTCCGTCTCCGTTGGGGGCTCCACCGTGGCGTCGTAGTTACCCGCGGCAATGTGGCGGGTGGCGAGGCGGATCTGGGTGATCGGCCTGAGGAGGCGGCGGGAGGACAGCCATCCGATCACGACGGCGATTCCCACCCCGATCAGCCCACCGACCAGCGCTCCCGTCGTGATCGCGCCGGTGACCGTGGCGCGCAGTCCGGGCCCCCGCATCTGGGAGGGGCCGCGCGCGACCTGCTGGTCGAAGAGCGCGGGGACGAGGAGCCGGATCACGACGTAGAACGCGAGGAGGGAGAGGGCGGCGACCACGACGTGGCTGAGCACCGTCCGGGTGGTCAACCGATTCACGTGCTCGCCTCACGTCCGGCGAACTTGTACCCCACGGAGCGGACGGTGGCGATGAAGCGTGGCTCGTCGGCCGAGTCGCCCAGCTTCTTCCGGAGTGCGCGGATGTGGACGTCCACGACCCGTTCGTCGCCGAAGAAGTCCGAACCCCACACCTTCTCCAGCAACTGGCTCCGGGAGAACACCCGGCCGGGTTCGTCGGCCAGTGCGAGCAGCAGGTCGAACTCGAGGGCGGAGAGCTGGACGGCGTCGTTCTCCTGGATCACCTCCCGGCGTCTCGGGTCGATGGTCAGCCCGTCGAACCGAAGCGGCGGCGAGGTGGTGACGGGCGTGGCCGGGGTTGCGGGCACGGCGCGGCGCAGCACCGCGGCGACGCGCGCGACGACCTCGCGGGGGGAGAAGGGCTTCGTGACGTAGTCGTCCGCCCCGACCGACAGTCCGATGATCTTGTCCATCTCCTCGGCGCGAGCGGTGACGAGGAGCGTGGGCACGTCCGCGACCATGCGCATC